>NZ_QIMI01000071.1:0-8676 GCF_007050195.1 Sulfolobus sp. B1
AACTATATTGAAATGCTAAATAATGTAAAGGCAGACTTAGTTTATGATATGCATGAGGACTCAATTACTCTTAGATTATCGTATCACATTGCAAAAAAACTTAATAAACCTCTTATTAAGCTTCTTCATGATGAACCTTTTAGGAAGACTTTTGGAAGGGGATATAGGAAGATTTTAGGACTTTATGGTTTAGCCTATGATACTCTGATGTGGTATTTTTACAAGCTAGATAGAAAGGCTTACATAAAGGCTATGAGTGATGGTGTATTGAAAGGAATTGCGTCCGTTTCTCAAGCTTCCATTGAATTATCTAGAATAGATGAGATATGCAATAAGTATAACATTAAATTAAAAGTATTTAGAGTAGGAAATGCGTTTAATAAGGATTTAATATATAAATTTAGGAGGACCAAGGGAAAAGACGATTATGCGGTATTATTAGCAAGGTTAGTTCCTCAAAAGGGAATAAGAGAGCTTCCTAATATTGCTAATCTATTAAAAAGTAAGGTAGTCGTCTTCGGCAAGACGATAAATGAGAGGGATGAAGAGATGCTAATGTCCTCTAGAAAAATAGAGTATAAAGGATATAGGCCAATTGAAGAAGTATATGATACCGTATCTAAGGCTAAAGTGTTAATATATCCCTCAAATTGTAAAAGAGTTTAAGAAAAAGATTAGGGAAGCTGACGCTCTATTAATAGCTACTCCGGAATACAATAGGTCAATACCAGGGGTGTTAAAGAACGCAATTGATTGGGCATCAAGGCCATATAACGACAATGCTTTTAGTGGAAAGATAGCTGCTATTGTTAGTGCTTCTATGGGAATGCTAGGAGGATCCTTGGCTCAGTATCACTTGAGGCAAATATTATCCTTCCTTAATGTAATAGTAGTTCCTGCACCAGAGGTATTCGTAAGCTTTGCTCAGCAAAAGTTCGACGAGCAGGGAAATTTAACTGATGAGACTGCGAAGAAGTTAATAAGCCAGTTGATATCAAATTTAGTTTATCAAGTGAAAATATCTAAAAATGTTCAAGTAATAAGAGTATAACAGCTTTTTTACTTTATTATTCCTTGTTTGAGGAAATTAATCAATATTTGCGTGGTAGTAACAATTTATTTTTTAGTGTCAATAACTAATTTTTAGTTAAAGTTCCTAATCTAAATCGTGAATCCTATAATATTAGCAGTCATATTAGGCTTATCTCATGGTATAGAACCTGATCATGTAGTTACGGCAAGACTGTTAAAGACTAGGCGAAAGATATTACAATTCGCTTTATCACATTCAGCTGGTTTCATAGTTATAGCTATACCGCTCGTCATATTAATAGGGGATAATAAGATTCTTGAGATAATTGCAGATATAGTAGGAATAATATTCTCAATCCTTCTTATAATCGAAGCTATAACTGGTAAAGAATTCGATATTGGTGCTAATACCGCTGGAGTACTTCAAGGAGCTTTTGTTATTACTCCTACAAAGGTTATAGTGATAGTTATAGCATCATCTGGATATAATTTATTATATTCTATAGAAACACTCTTAGCTTTCATATTTGCATCGTTTATTTCAATATTTTCCCTTTCAATATTAAATATCATACCTAAGAGAATTTACAAAATTCTGAATATGTCAATAGCTTTGTTTACACTGGGTTATCTTATATTTTCATTATTCAGTTAGATTTATTTCCTTCTTTAATTCATTAACCAAGGTAATTAAGTCTATTTCAGCTTTTCTTATACTTCTTATCTGCTCTAGGACTTTCCTTTCCTTTTCAGTGATTACGTACTCACCGTCTTTTTCTTCAATTAAACCATTTTCTTTCATTAATGCCAAATATTTTTTAGCCAAAGATGCACTAAGATTTACATATTTCATTATCGATGATATTCTATTTATCTTACTGTCAATAGCCTCTAGTATGTCGGAAATTATTTCTTCACGGTTTCTCCTCATTATTATCATGATAACCTTTAATTGAACGCATATATATTTATTTTCATAATTACTTTAACGGCATCAACATTATATATAATATCAGATATAAGATATCAATTATCGTGATCTATGTCCTATAGAAAGTTGTTATCAGGAAACAATTTATTGAATATCACTATCTACAAAAAGTATATATTGCATCTATTTACTATTATTCCTATCTTTCATTAACACTTGCTTCCCTTAATATGTATAAATTTATCACTTAATTGTTTTCTTACAACGAGATCTACTACTTATAATTAGCGATCTCATCTCGAATGGTGAAACTTGTCGTCACTTTATTATGAAATTTCTTGACATATGTTTCTTACGATTTGAGGAAAGCTTCACTCTTCGGGGAGGAAGTCAGAACTTAAATCTCTCTAGGAGATAATTCATGTAAACTTCATTTACAAATAATTTTAAAAATCTAATTTTATTGAATCCTAAACTACTACCTCTATCTTCATTTATCCTAAACTTTATTATCTCAAGATCTTCTCTCATTTTCATCGATAGGTAAACATCTTCGTACCCATTGATAAACGTTTCATCAAAAACTTTTCCATTGATTACCCTTCTATTCAAGATTAGAAAACTTCCTGCATTTAAGAATGAATCAATAATTTCCCCGGAAAGCTTAATAAAGGGACCTACCATGGAATTAATTAATACGACGTGTTTAATCTTGAGATTTTCTCCATACTTATTTAACAAATAACCATATACTTCTGCTGGTGGCAAGTGGAATATTTTGCCTATGATGTGCATTACTCTAACGAAATCGGAAGTTGGTTTTACTATTGATACTCTGTACGTATGATATGATGATGGACTAGCCAATACCATACCTTTTGTAGCCGTAGAAAGTTCATCGATTAACTTAGTAGCATTATCTACTTTATGCATATCGTCATTTGAAATAACTACCCATTTCGGATGTGACTCTATAGCCTTTAAAACACCTAAATTTACGCTTCTTGCATAGTTGAAGAATTTCCCCCTACTTTCAACGAAAACTATTGGTAAAGGTGAGAAAATTGATTTAGCTTGCCTAGCTCTCCCAGAATTAACGTCCATAGTGGGAATAACGACTACTACATCATTTTCTGTATTATCCTTAATTACTTTGATTTCCGCTGAAGGTCTATTTTTCATCCATTTAATAATCGAATCTCTATCGAATTGATATACTCTCTCTATCTTCCTAGGTTCTTCACTAGAGTAATAGGTCTCTATGTTAGATTCCACATTCGTTCACCTACTCTATAAAATAATGTGTAGAAGTTCATCATAGTTAAAGAATATATTGCATCCTCTATTGGAATAGTCAAGATTCTAATCCCTAATATAGAGTGAGGTCCATAGATGACTATAGGAAGGGAAGTCAAAAAGTAATCGAAAACTAGGAAAGGAATATAAGTTAAAGCAACAAATACCCAATAATTAGTTGATTTAAACATTTCTTCATCAAATATCTCTACTAGAATGAGAGAAGCTGAGAAGTATATAAGGTCTACAAAAGTATATGAAAAATATCTAAAAAAGAAGTCTAATACTAAAACAATAATTGATACAATCAACACTTTGTCTCTTCTGACAAAAGGTATCTTATTGTCTCTTATTTTAATATTTACAAAGTCATATATCATCAGACAAGCGAAAGGTGTAACGAAGAAAAATAGTATCTCCTCAATTGGTAAATTGATAATTTTGAGTCCAATTATCCAATACGGGTTAAAGCTCCAACTGTCTATAGAGGTTGCAAAAATATCCCACAATATGAATGGTATAGAGGATACTAGAATGGAAAAGGCTAAAGCTTTGTACCTTCTTTTCACGAAAAGAAGAGATATGATTAGAGTAGGAAAGAATATCATGGAGTCTATTTCGATATATGCTAAATGGGGATAAAAGAAGGTAACCATCTCAATACACCTACTAGCGAATTATAGACACCTTGAGTTATTATCCTCCTCTTCTTTGGTTTAACCTTTACCCTTATCACTACACATGGATCGTGCCATATCTTATTAGCTGTCCATTTATACATATCAGCTGCAGTCTTTATCGGTATTAGATACCTCAATGGAATGTACTTATATCCCTTCTCGGCTTCTCTTTGGTATACATTAAACCTTTCAATCTGAAACCTCATATACTTCTTAAACCCTTCATTGCATTCACATAAGCTCTTAATACCAAATTTTCTCATTTCGTCGTAAGGCAGATACTGTCTACCTAACTCAACGTCTTCCTTAACGTCGCGAATGAAGTTCAAATACTGCATTGCTCTTCCTAACATTCTAGCGTAGTAACTTGACTCCTGATTTAAACCCAAAATCCTCATCATCATTAGACCAATTACCTCAGCTGAGCCATACATATATTTTAATGTCTCATCGATAGTGTAATATGTCTTCTTATAAATATCAGACTCCATAGAATTCAGAAATGCCTCTACCCACTCCCTTTCAATCCTTTTTCTTTTCATTAGGTCTGAAAAGTTAGTTAGAACAACGCCATCAATTTGCTTACCCTCTAACACACGGTAGAACTTGTCTCTCATTTCATAAAATTCATCTACTTTTTGTGGTATCGAATCAACTAAATCATCAAAAACTCTGACAAAAGCGTAAAGCCTCGTCACATCTCTTCTGACTTCATCTGGAAAGAATAGAGTACTATTATAATAAGTTACACTGCCCCTCCTAAAGATGGCATTTAATGTTTTATAATCATCCATAATTCTATAAGAGGAGTACACGATAAAGCATTGTATAAAAAACCGTTTAACAATCGCTTTTTAAAAGCTATTAAAATATTTTTAACACACGCTTTATTTATATTAAGCCTTATATATGATATGCTATTCCATACCATAGAACTAATCCTGATCAGTATTACAGTATTTTTTGGGATGGAGTTCATAGCTAGAGGTCTACATAAATACGTCATGCATGGTTATCTATGGATATTACATGAAGACCATCATAAGGAAAAACAAGCTGAGATAGAGAAAAATGATGCCTTTGGAATTTTATTCGCATCAATAGCAATATTTCTAATAATAGAGTGGTTAAGTACTGGGAGTCTACTATTCTTGTCTGTAGCGTTAGGGATGACTGCATATGGCTTAGCTTACTTTTTTATTCATGATATGATCATCCACGATAGGCATTTACATCTAAGGTCTTGGGGTTTAAAACACAGATTATTTAGACAGCTTATTTTAGTTCATGACGTTCATCACAAGGAAGGAAGAGGGAATTGGGGTTTTCTACTGGTAATTAAGGGTATAGACAAGATTCCTAACGAGAGTGAAATTAAGTGAATGTAGTTATAGTAGGTTCTGGGATAGGAGGATTATCAACAGCACTATATTTACAGAGAAAAGGTTTTCAAGTCACTGTGTTAGAAAAACTAAGTGAACCTGGGGGAAGGGCTAGGAATTTTTCAGTGGGAGAATTCTCTTTTGATATGGGTCCCTCATGGTACTTAATGCCAGAAGTATTTCAAAAGTTTTACCGAGAAGTAGGAGAAGAAGTTCCAGAAATAGAGAAAGTTGATCCTCTATTTTCTCTGTATGTAGGAAAATTAAATGAGTTAGGCAGAGGTGTTGATATATATGCCTCTGAACCTAACGTAATTAAAGGCGATGTTGAAAAGTATATAGAAGATACGAAGTTCATGTATGAACTTGCAATGGAGAGGTTTCTTTTCAAAGAAATGAGAATTAGTGACATGTTTGATAGTGTCATAATTAAAAACTTTAGGAAATTCCCCATATTCTTGAATTTGGATTCATTTAACAGGAGGTACTTTAAGGATGATGTTTCATTGAAGGCTGTAGGTTTTTCTTCAGTGTTTTTAGGAGGTTCTCCTTTTAGCACTCCTGCAATATATGCAATGGTGAACTACGCAATCTTGGGGAAAGGTGTATATTATCCAAAGGGTGGATTTAAGGGTTTGGTAAATAAATTATTCGAGGCATGTAAGAGAGCTGGAGTCGATTTCTTGTTTAACTTTGAAGTAGATAGAGTAAAGGTAAAGGAGAACAAGGTTATATATGTTGAATCAGAGGGTAGGAAGGTAGATGGAGATCTTTTTGTATTTAATATGGATTATCATTACGCTGACCTTCTCCTGCCCCCCGAATACGCATTAGGAGAGTATTATTGGGAAAGGAGAAAATTAGCTCCTTCTGCTATTTTAGGTTATTTAGGCGTAGAAGGAGAGGTTAGGTCAAGCCATCATACCATAATAATTAATGGAGACTGGAAGATGCATTTTGACTCAATATGTAAAGGTAAGGAAATAGATGTGGGGAACATGTCATATTATGTGAGTTATAGGAAAGCTACTGACAAGAATTTAAAGGGTGATGATTTAGTTTTTCTCATTCCAATACCTCCAGGTTTTAAGGAAAGGGAAGAGTATTTGTTAAATAAAGCAATTGAAGATTTTAAGATAAAGACTGGTTCTAATTTTGTCATAAAGTTTAAGAGAACTTTTGGACTTCTTGATTTTATGAGAAATTATAATGCATATAAGGGAACAGCATTTGGTCTTTCTCACACTTTAAGTCAAACTGGTCCTTTCAGACCTCCTTTGAAGAATAAGAGTATAGACAATTTATTTTATGTGGGACAATATACTCAGCCCGGCATAGGTGTTCCCATGGTTACTATATCTTCAATGTTAGTAGGAGAGAAAATCATTACCTCGATGCGGAGATAATAAGGAATAACTTAACTTTTTATTATTATATGGTAAAAACATTCTAATGACCCCTTAACCTTTATAGTATCTTTAAAAGCTCAAATGGATATAACTATGTAAATTTTAACGGAAAATTAGCTATGAAGGGATCTTAGTTATTCATGTCTAATCTTTAATTTATATAAGTTAACACATGAAGGTTGGTATATAAAACTTAATTACTCTATTCTCTAAATATAAGTTGTGGTATATAGACAGTGTATCAAATGGAAGAAGGGCTTAGTTAATACTCAGTGTGAAATAGAAGTTCAAGTTAGTGATGATAACGAGGTATATATTATAAAAAATGGAATAGTGAAAAGAGTTAAGAGTGAAAGTGACATTATGCCTTACATTAGCGCTATTTCTTCAGCGTTTAGAGCTATAGTCTTAAGTAGATTAGATCCAGTTTTGGCTGATAGATTATACAGATTAATTTACAAGTTACCTCCTTTTACTGAAATTAGAAAGGTCTCAGAGAGGGCTTATTCCATATGGAGTGGATCATATCCTAGTTTCGTTGTATTTTTGGACCTCAGCCCCGACACAATAAAATATTTACCCCCCACTAGACTTATAGAGATAGACTCTCAGTATTACGCTCATATAGAGCCTTTAAGTAAGAGTATGGAAAAATATGCTGAATGGGCTAACAATACAGCTTATATTTACGGTAATCAGATGTGTATTGCATTAAGAGGATGCACATCCTTTGGTGATGAAGCTTACAGTATAAGAAGTATTGATCAAAACCTTAACGTAGTGAAACTATGGCTATTTTACATAATCTTTGGGTCAGGTATTCTTGTTGTAAATAATAACGTAAACAATTTAGAAAAATTCGTCATTTTAAGATACGATAAGGGGTTTGAATTTCTTGAAAGCTCGAATGATAATGGGAAGTTGGGAATAGAGGCGGATAACAAGAGGATACGTTTAACATTAGACAATGAGGAACTGCTTAATGTAGATTACACTTCCTCACAATACATACAATTTTCATATCCATTGAGTTGGAAAAGTAGGTATTCAATAAACGACTTTGTATCATCATTAAAGATGTGGAAGGGTAAGTAGAAGAATTATGTTAATAAATTAGAGACATGAATCCACTAATTCCTATTAACGCCATGGTAATCCAGTAAATTATCAATCTAGTTTTACCATATGCATAGTCCCCCATTATTTTCCTATCTCCTACGAGAATTCCTATGAAGAAGGCAGGAATTAGGGCTACTATAGGTGAAATAGACATTAGAGTTAAGACAAAATTTACTATCTTGTCAAAATTATTGCTAAATATCATTACTACTATTAAAGCCGGTACACTTTCCGTAAGGTAAAGCCAAACTAAGTTCTTATAACTCTTTTCATCATATGGATCGTATTTATTCAAGGACTCTAAAGTGCCCCATGCACTTCCAAAAGACTCTACGATTAGTGCTAAGAAGCCAGCACTAATTAATCCTATACCAAAAATATAGGGAGATAGGTTACCAGAGATTATTGAAAGAGCTTGAGATACTTGTTCATAGTTTAATGGATCTACAGACTTTGAAATACCAGTCGTCGCTAGTTCTATTGCTACCATCAATGCCTCTGAAACGATAGCTCCTATTATAGTTTCATAAGACGACCATCTAACCTTCACTTCAGATGATGAATTGGCATCTATGTACTTGTAAGCAGTAGCGGAAGCTTGATAAAACAACATGAATGGCATTATTACTGCTCCTATATTTGCTGCTACCAGAAAAATAAACGATGGTGAGGAGGAGAAATAGAATATTTGCTGATTAGGGACTATTCCCCTTAATCCCGCTTGAATTATAAATGAAATCATCAATATGAATGATATTCCCAATAATATTTTTTCTGCCTTTGTATATTTTTTCGTAAGTATTATAGCAAGATGAATTAGGAAAAAT
>NZ_QIMI01000072.1:0-8625 GCF_007050195.1 Sulfolobus sp. B1
AAGCCAAATACTTATATTTAGCTTTCAAGTATTTTATCGTATGAGCTTCGATGCTGATGTCATAGTTGTTGGAGGAGGTCTTTCTGGCTTATCTGCTGCGATAACGGCTACTAGGGAAGGATTATCAACTATCGTTCTGGAACGAGGTGAGTATTCGGGTGCAAAAAACGTATCTGGAGGGAGAATGTATGTACACGCCTTACTTCAGTTATATCCCGATGCCTTGGAGAGAGCTCCCTTAGAGAGACCCGTGACTAGGGAGACATATGAAATATATTGTGGGGAAAAAGTAATCTCGTTTTCGTTTCAACACAAGACAAAAAATAGTTATACGATTTTGAGAGCTAAATTCGATCAGTGGCTAGCCAAAGAAGCTGAGAATGAAGGTGTTCTCATCTCATATGATACATTAGTCACAAATGCTAGGCGTGAAAATAATTATGTAGTAGTTGAAACCAATAGAGGAGAATTAAAGGCGCCATTAATAATAGACGCAGGTGGAGTAACTTCACCTGTTTCTAGATACTTGGGCTTAAGGAAATTAGAGCCTAAGACATTAATGTTAGGGGTTAAGGAAGTATTAGATATTAAACCATATCTCCCAGATGACGAAGGAGAAGCTAGGACTATAGTTGGATTAATAGGTGATCTAAAAGGTGGTGGATTTGTATATACTAATAAGGAGTCATTATCAGTAGGTGTCACAATAAAAGTGGAATCCTTGTACTCTTCTAGTATACCTTCTCATGAAATTGTTGAGAAGTTTAGAGAATCCATTGGGCTAAATGGGAACATACTGGAATACTCCGCACATCTCATTCCGTATTATGGCTATGATAAGATAGGTAAGTTATACGATAATAATTTAATCGTGGTAGGAGACTCAGCGGGTTTGTTAATAAATGATGGATTCAATATTAGGGGGATGGATTTAGCAATTGGATCTGGTATAGTAGCAGGTAAGGCAGCTAAGAAAATTAAGGAAATAAATGATTTCTCTAGAACTGATATATACTTAGAAATGCTTAAGGAATCTTTCGTATTAAGGGACATGGAAACAGCTCTGAGATCATTTAAAGTTTTAAATGAGGAAAACATCTTTACTAAATATCCTAAAATATTATGTAATACCTTGAGTAGAGTATTCAGCGTAGATAGTAACGGTAAGGAAAGGCCAATCAATATACTTATTGATGAGAGTAAGAAAGAAAATATAAATGCTTCGAACATGATATTGGATTTAATGAGGCTTTTCATATGATAAACGTCCTCAAAAGACTATCATTAAATAAATATAATGTAAACAAGAATAGTCATATCGCAGTTGATACTAATATTTGCTTAACTTGTAAAGATAAACCTTGCACTAAAGTATGTCCAGCTGGAACATATGAACCTTCGCCAGATGGAAGAATTATTGTACATTATGAGCGATGTTTAGAATGTGGAGCTGCCTTGGTAGCATGTCCATACAATGCAATAAAGTTTACGTTTCCGGAAGGTGGTGTAACTTATAAATATGGATAATCAAGTTTAAAGAAAATGGATTTATTGATAATAAACCATAGAGACTTAAAACATCCTAAGGCGGGTGGAGCTGAGGAAGTAATCTATCAAATTTCTAGGAGATTAGTTAAAAAAGGGATTAATGTAACCTGGTTAGCGGAGCAGGTAGATGGATTAAAGAGAGAAGAAATTATTGACGATATAAGAATAATTAGAAAAGGAAATAGTTTAACGCTTCACTTATTTTCCTTAAGGGAAGCTAAAAAACATGATATAGTCATTGATAGTGTAGCTCATGCTGTGCCATTTTATTCGTTTCTCGTGAATAAAAGGAACATAGCTCTGGTTCATCATGTCCATCAAGAGGTCGTGAAATACGAGCTAAACTGGTTTTTATCAAAGGTTGTATCTACGTTAGAGCGTGATATTAGGAATTACAATAATGTGATTTCAGTTTCAAACACGACCAAGAAAGATCTAATAGAGAAATTAAAGGTTGGAGAAGAGAAGATTAAGGTGATCTATAATGGTATAGATCATAATAAATATAAACCGGGGAAAAAATCTGATGAACCATTTATACTTTGGATTGGTAGGTTAAAGAACTATAAAAATCCTTTAGATGCCATTGAAATTGCAAAAAGAGCAAAAGTTAAGCTAGTAATGGCTGGAGGAGGAGAGTTGGAAAACATTATTAGAAACAAAATAAGAGAAGTTAACGGTGACTATTTAGGTAAGATACCAGAGGAGGAGAAGATCAGATTATATCAGTCATCCTGGGTTACATTAGTTACCTCATTTATAGAGGGTTGGAGTATGGTTACTTTAGAGGCTAATTCATGTGGAACACCAGTAATAGGTTACAATAGAGGCTCATTACCAGAGATAATTAAAGAAGGAGTAAACGGCTATATAATTAGGTATAAGGATGTGGAAAAAGCTGCTGAAATCATCAAAGAATTGTTAAGGAACGAGAGCGAGTTAAAGAGGCTATGGAAGAGTAGTTATGAGGAATCCCTGCTTTATGATTGGGATAAGTCTGCCAATGAATATTATGAGTATTTAAGAAGTTTTTCTGAAAAATAAAAAGAATAATACTGTAGACAAGGAGTACAGCGTACCAGTTATAAAAAATGGGAAATAAAGATTCCCTAGGTTGAAGAAATAACCTCCTATACTTGGTCCAAAAGCTCTTGGTATAGAGCTCATCAAATTGACTATCCCGTTTGCTCTACTTCTTTCGTTCTCTTGAACAAGTTTAAGTATCATGGTTTGGAAAACTGGTGAAGTCATGTTCATTAAAACATTTCTGACTACGAAAACTATTGAGGCTACAAAAAATGAAGGGGAGAAAGGAAGTATGAACAATAATGCTATTGCAACTGAGTGAAAATATATTATCGTATTCACTTCCCCAATTTTTTCAGCTATTACTATGGAGAGATAACTGCTGAAAGCTAACGACAGTTCTGCAATTGCAAAAATTGGACTCATCTCAGATGCAGTCACATCAAACCTTAGATTAAACCATAACGACATTAAAGGAATAACTAATCCTGCTCCTAAACCTATTAATGCTTCAGTTGAAAACTTTGAAATCACACCTATACTCTTTAGATTAAAACTTCTATTTCCTCTATAATTTTCTTCAACTGGAATTATTAGGGCTAAAGCCATTAAATTGATAAATACTTCAAGCAAGAGTATCTCTTTGTAGGTTAATAATAGTGGTAAAAGACTTCCGAAAACAGATAAAAATATAGATAGACTTTGCCTTAATCCCAAAAGCCTCTGAACATTATTGGACTTTTCAGCTAACATGGAGAAAATTAGGTTTCCGGACCCCCATCCTAGGGAAAAAACGTAAGCAATAGGATATCCTAGAAAGAGAAGAAACGTGGAGACCGTAGTCACTGATCTACTTATTATTGCAAATTTTTTCCTTCCATACATGTCCCCCAAGAAGGAGAAGATTAGAGAAATCACGGAACCTATGATCACTGATAAAGATAATATCTCACCAATAGTTAAGGGAGACAAGCCTAAAGATTTGAAATATAGAGAAATAATTATCGTATTCGCTCCCATTGAAATTCCGAAAAGTGAAGAAGAAATAACTAAGAAAAACTGATCTTTATTCACAAATCTTTTTCAAGTAAGTTAAGTTAATAACGTTAACTGGAGGTTAGTGATAAAAGTTCTATCAACGTATAACTTTTAATGTTTATAGAGAACGCCAGATTGTTAGATGGAAAGGTAGTTAATATAAGAATAGATGACAATATAATAACGTGTATTGGAAGCTGTGAAAAAGATGATACCGTTTTAGACGCTCAAGGCAATTTAGTCATACCTCCATATTTTAATATGCATTTTCACTTAGATAGTGCTTTCACTCAAGCAGTGAATAAGAGCGGAACTTTATGGGAGGGAATAAGACTATGGAAGGAAGTGAAGAACCGGATAACGGAAGAAGATGTAATCAAAAATGCCTTAACTGCTGTAAAACTCATGGTTGCTTATGGCACTTTATGGATTAGAACGCATGTAGACATTACTGAGGGGAATTTCAAATTGCTGAATGCTATACTGAAAGTAAAGGAAATCTCTAAGGAGATAGCTGACATACAAGTTACAGCCTTTCCCCAAGACGGCATATTCACAGATAAAGGCAACGATGAGCTATTGTTTAAGGCAATAGAAAGAGGAGCGGACAATGTAGGTTTAATCCCACATAATGAGACAACTAGGGAGGATGGAGTTAAATCTGTAAGTTTCGCCTTCGAGATAGCTAAACAATTTGATAAAGATATAGACGGTCATATTGATGAAACGGATGATCCTAATTCAAGATTTTTAGAAGTATTAGTCAAGGAAACGATAAGTAATTCTTGGGAGGGAAGAGTAACAGCAGGTCATGTTACGGCAATGCATAGTTGGGACTCTTCATACAGATATAGGATTTTACCCTTTGTCGCAAAGGCTAAAGTTACTGTTATACCTAATCCTTTGGTCAACGCTGTCCTACAAGGTAGGTTAGAAGGTTATCCTAAGAGGAGAGGGATGGCTCCAATAAAAGAAATGTTAAGTTTTGGAGTTAATGTAGCATTGGGACATGATTGCATTATGGACCCATGGTATCCTTTAGGAATAGGTAATATGCTACAAGTATTATTCATGGCTATTCACTTAGATCAGTTGACTGGAGAGGAAGAACTTAAGAGATCAATAGATTTGATAACATTTAATTCTGCTAAGGCTTGGAAAATAAGGAATTATGGAATAGAAGTCGGAAATGAGGCTAACTTACTAGTTACTGACGCGATAGATTTAATAGATTTAATCAGATTTATGGAACCGCCAAAATACGTAATTAGGAAAGGTAAGGTTATTGCAATGGATGGGAAGAAAATTCTATTTAATGGAAAATGGGAGGAAGTTAAGAAAAGACCATAAATCTGTTATTTTCTTAATAAAAAGTGTTCTGATGTAAGCAAATAATATATTTTTGTCAATGCAAATATTAGCTAGATATAAAATGTTTAAACTAGAAAATTATTACAGTGTCTTACCTTGGCACGTAAATCATTTCAACAGCTTACATGGGGGAATTTATATGAGTTGGCTTATAGATACTGGCGGTCTTTTGATGAGTAATATAAGCAGAGGAAATTATGTATTAGCATCACTAGACTATTTATACTTATATAAATCGGGCAGATTAGGAGATGTTCTAAGAATAATAGCTGAAGCAACAGCTTGGTGGAAATCATCGGTTGAAATTAAGGTTAAAGCTTGTTTAAAGAAAGGGGAAAAGGAGGAGGTAGGAGCTATAAGCTTGATGACATTTGTAGCAGTAGATGAAACTGGGAGACCTAGGAATCTATCTATTCCTCCAAAATATGACGAAGAAGCAGAAAAGAGAAGGGAAAGAAGACTGAAAAGAAAAATAGCCGATATGGGTGATCAAGAAGACTTAGTTCCCTTTACCACGTTTAGCAGGAGTTATATTAGAACAATATATCCTGAACATGCGTTTACATCTGGAATACTTTACGCCGGAAAAATGTACACTATGTTAGATGAAGCCTTAGCTATCGTAGCAAAAATTTACTCAAGGGGAAACGTGTTAACTGTTAGTGCAGGAAATGCCAACTTTTTAATACCAGTAAGGATAGGGGATATTCTTGAAATACAAGGAGCTGTAGAATACGTTGGAAATACTTCAATTGATGTTGGTGCAAAAGTATTTTCTATAGATTATCGTAAAGGTGAGAAGAAATTAGTTACTAAAACTGTCTTCTCCTTCGTGAGTGTAGATGATGAAGGAAAACCAAAAACCTTACCTAAGTTTACTCCATCTAGCGAAAAGGAAAAGAAGTTGCTTGAGGCTAGACTAGTTGAAAGAGAGGAGAGACTAAGGATATCCAAAGCTTTGCGTGAAGAAATTTGCTAAATTACTCACTATCTAAAAGTCTTTATTTATAAGTACATAATTTCTTTGCTTTATTATTTTTAGAATTAAGTCATAGTATAATATGAAGATATAAATTACATTTACAAGCATTTTAAACATATAAAGGGCTTAGTGTTTTATTTACAGTCTTTGATTTAACCTTAACTACAATCATTATAATATATACTCTCTTTTATATTACTATAATGATTTGTTTAAGTAAAGTACACGATGGAGATGCTATATAGCATACTTTCTAAGCAATAAAAATTAATCCTTTAATGTTTTCTCGTCCTTCAACTGAGAACATAGTACTCCCTTATCATTATAATTTACTATAATGAATAAAATTACACACTCCTTTAATACTCTTTATAAGTTTATGCTTTTAATTTAATTATTTAAGATAAAAATTATGATATAAAAATATACTAATCGCTCTAAAGTAGAGGAAACGAAAGAGTTCGGATACCATTTCTTACATATATTACAAAAAGAATATAGATACAATATAGACCGTAATCGACTTAAAAAATAATTGCTAGACTTTTTCAAATCTTTGTATTAAAGCTTTCTTTACTTGGTAATAGTAATGACTCCGCGTAGGCTATACTCCTAAGTAACTTAGCAAAGTTTCCTTCAACATAGTTATTTCCAAAATCTCCAAAGAATTCGTCCCTAATTCTTATTATAGTTGCGCTCCTTTTAGGCTCAAACTTTATTTCCTCTCCTAAAGCGTTCCTCATTGCAATTTTGCCAGAAGATACTGCTACATCTGCAGACATAGGAATGTCAGAGTCTTCAAAGGTAATACAGTCTCCTGCACCATATACGTCTTTATGCTCCACGGATTTAAGGTATCTATCCACTATCATTCTATGATTTTTGTTTGCATGTTGTAAAGTGTCAATTATCTGCGGCCCCTTTAATCCTCCAGCAAAAATAGTTAGTTCAGACTTCACTTTCCCGTGCGAAGTTAATACGCCATCTTTTAATACCTCAATAGCTTCAACACCCAGCATTAAATTAACCCCTAATTCATTTAGTATTTCCTCAGCTTTCTTAGACGAAGCTGTAGTCATAGTGGGGAGAAGTCTATTTCTTCTCTGTATTAGCGTTACTCTTTTCCCTCTTATATTGCCAGCTAATTCTACTCCAGTAGCTCCTCCACCTACTATTGCAATATCCTTTACTTCATTCAATCTCTTCTTAAGGTAAAATGCGTCTTGTAGTGTCTCGATTTTGTGAGCATATTCTCTTGGACCCTTAAGTCTTGGCAAGTTCTGATGATGACCTAGTGCCAAAATCAACTTATCGTAACGTATCTCCTTACTATTACTTAGGATAATTTTCTTATCGTTAAAATCAATTTTTTCCAACTCTCCAACTATCACATTTTTATATTTAATTATTATATCGTTAAGAGTCTTCATTCCACAAATGAAATCTATTAGCCAAGGAGTAAGTAAAAAGTAGTCTTTTCTATCAATTATTATTGAGTCTTTGTTTTGATTATGTGCAGAGTTGCCACTAAATCCACCTCCAACGATCACTATCATATCATAACCCCTGCAACTTTTCTCTGAAGATTGATAGCACGTATTCGCCAGCTTGCTTAAACGTAAGTTTAGGTGGCATTGGTCTCTCGTTAGGGTCTACTATAGCATCTAATACTGCTGGTCCTTCAGTGTTTAGGAATTCCTCAATTACCCCCTCAGCTTCTTTTGGCTCTTCAAGCCTATATCCCTTAAATCCCATAGCCTCAGCCAGCTTCACAAAATCAGGGTTATAAAGATCAACACCCCATTCTGGATAACCCATTACTTCTTGTTCAAATTTTATCATTCCTAGTTTAGAATTATTATATATTATTATCTTAATAGGCAAATTGTATTTCTTAGCTGTTATCAATTCCATCATCGTCATGGCAAACCCACCATCCCCCGCAAAAGCGATAACTTGTCTCATGTTATTCACGGCAAACGAAGCACCAACAGCCCCTGGTACTCCAATCCCCATGGATCCCAACCATGCTGAGAAGACAAAAGTTTGTTTTCCGGATGCTCTGAAATGTCTGGCAGTCCACATTGTTACGTTACCAGTATCAGTTATAATAACTGCATCTTCTTTACACTTCTGAGATACTAAATAAGCTACCCTCTGTGGTTTCATCGGCTTCTCTATGCTATTCTCTTGCTTAGATATTGAGTCTAGCCAGTCCTCTTTTTGCCCCTTTAACTCTTCGTAGAACTTGTTTTGCTTCTCCTCTACCTCTACCTTTAGGAATTCGCTAGCTGGTATTGGAAGAGCTAAATCGACATTTAGTCTCTTCCCTATGTTTGATGCATCAATATCTACTTGTATAACTTTAGCTTCTCTATTGAGAAAATTAACATAGGGAAATGATGTACCTAACATTATAAGTAAGTCAGCCTTATCCATTGCAGTGATTGATGGCTTAGTTCCTAGGAGACCGATTCCTCCCATCACCTTAGGATCTAGATCAGGTAGTATTCCCTTACCGTTTAGGGCGTATATTATAGGTGAACCTACTCTTTCAGCGAACTTGTTAATCTGCTCACCCAAGCCTCTAGCTCCTCCCCCAATTAATAGAACTGGTTTCTCACTCTGCTTTATCATCTCCTTGACTTTAGTGAAATCTA
>NZ_QIMI01000073.1:0-8592 GCF_007050195.1 Sulfolobus sp. B1
AATCCTTTATGGAGTCCCTCTCGCTTAACTGGGGAAACGTATAACGTAATGTATTTACTATCCCACCTAATCTTTTTACAAACGTATTATATCCTAAAACTCCGTGCTCACCAGGGGTCAAGGCAGTAAATAAGGTTGTTAAGACAGTGGAAGTAGTTGATGGGAAAACTGTAGTTATCTTCTTCGCATTGATTTTACTCTCTGTCTTTTGAAAGATGTTCCATCCTAATCCGTCAAATAGGACTAAAACCAGTCTATTATTTAATGAAATATCCATCTCTTTAAGGCAATTTCTATTAACACCTAGAAACTTTGCAATCGTACACGAAAGCGTATAAATATTCTCTCCATAATAATCTGGTAATATAACGTCCATTTTGCAATAGAGTTATATTGCTCACTTTTTAAGTTTATGTTAATGTCACTCATTATACTCGCAGCAAGCACTGCAACAACTAAGGTTGCAAATACAATACCTCCCATCCAATCCACGATAGAAACGTTTACCTATATATCAATAGGCTTAGGTGGTTTAGGTGTTGCAATTGGATTTCTCATTTGGTTCTTACAAAGGCGGTCAAAATGATTGACGTAGCAATAGTAGGAGGAGGACATAACGGATTAGTCACCGCTGCATATCTAGCTAAGGCTGGCTTAAAAGTAGCTGTATTCGAAAGAAGGGAAATAGTTGGAGGGGCTAGTGTTACTGAAGAATTATGGCCGGGAATTAAAGTTTCAACTGGTGCTTACGTACTAAGCTTACTAAGACCCAAGATCATAGAGGATCTAAAATTAAAAGAATTTGGTTTAAAAGTGTATTTGAAAGATCCTGGGTTATTCTTACCTTTCCCCAACGGCAAGAAGTTGTATATTTGGTCTAGTCTAGAAAGGACCAAAAAAGAAATTGAAAAATTTTCAAAGAACGACGCTAAGAGTTATGAGAGATGGGTTAAATTTTGGGATAACTTTGCTTCTTTAGCTGATTTCTTTATGTTAAACCCTCCTCCTAGATTAGATGAGGCTGAGAACTTAATTAAACTGTTAAAGGGTAATGTAAATGAAGAAGAGGTTTTAATGTTCCTTAGAACTTTTGTTCAAGACGCTAACTCAATGTTGGATGAATATTTTGAGTCTGAAGAGATAAAGTCAGCTTTAGTGGAGGATGCCGTAGTAGGTACCTTTGCCTCACCTTCTATGCCCGGCACAGCTTACGTGTTAGCACATCACGTAATTGGAGAAGTTAATGGGGTTAAGGGAGCATGGGGATATGTGGAAGGAGGTATGGGTGGGGTTACTCAAGCACTTAAGAGATCAGCTGAATACTTTGGAGCTGAAATATATACTAATGCTGAGGTGGACGAGATTCTAGTGAAAAACAACAAGGTAGAGGGGATAAAACTAAAGAACGGTAAAGAGGTTAAGGCAAAGATAGTTGTTTCTAACGCAGACCCTAAGAAGACATTTCTACATTTGTTAAGAAATGCAGAACTTGATGAGGGGTTTGTAAAGAAGGTTAAGGCTCTGAAGACTACAGGTGTTTCATTTAAGATAGTAGGATACTTAGAGGAGTTACCGGATTTCGGGAACGGAAAAAGTCTTTCTCCGGAACATATAGCTTCAGAACTAATTATGCCGAGTATAAATTATATCGAGAAAGCCTATGATGATGCGAGAATTTTTGGTTATTCGAAAGAACCATGGCTTTCAATTAACATTCAATCATCAGTAGATCCTACTGTGGCACCTCAAGGTAAATTCTCGTTCTCAATTTTTGGGCAATATGTAGTATATGACAGAAAGAGAAATTATGAAATGAAGGATGAAATTGCTACGAGAACTCTAGAGCTCATAAGAGAATATGCACCTAATTTTAAACCAATTAAGTACGAAATGTTAACTCCATTGGATATAGAGAGCAGGTTCGGAATTACTGGAGGAAACATTTTTCACTTGGACATGACCCCTGACCAGTTATATTTCTTTAGACCCCTAATAGGATACTCTGACTATACTACACCGATAGAAGGATTATATTTATGTGGATCCGGAACTCATCCAGGTGGAGGTGTTACTGGTGCACCAGGGTATAATGCATACATTAAAATTCTAGAAGATTTAAAGAAAAAGTCCTAATTTAATAGAGAATAATCGAATCATTTTCTTGATAAAAGTTTTTGAAATAAGCTTATAATCATAAAAACGGATATTATTATCGGATTGAGCCTTGAATGAATACACAGTAAATCTTATAATCATATTTATCAGCTTGTCCGTATTAATAGTAATACTTATGAAGATTTTCGGAA
This sequence comes from Sulfolobus sp. B1, assembly GCF_007050195.1. Lineage (NCBI taxonomy): Archaea > Thermoproteati > Thermoproteota > Thermoprotei > Sulfolobales > Sulfolobaceae > Sulfolobus > Sulfolobus sp. B1. Next base: position 2,307 of record NZ_QIMI01000073.1, read on the forward strand.
AATCTACTGCAAAGTTCGCTTATTCTGATAAAGCGTTACAATTACAAAATAAAACTCAGAAAAAGAAGCCCGAAACTGAAGATAAGAGAATAACTTGGGATGATATTGGAGGTTATGAAGACGTAAAGAAAGAAATAAGGGAATACATAGAGCTTCCTCTTAAAAATAAGGATGTTGCATTAAGATATGGATTAAGACCACCAAAGGGAATATTACTCTTTGGTCCTCCTGGATGTGGAAAAACTTTAATGATGAAGGCTTTAGCCAACGAGACAAAATTGAACTTTATTTACGTCAATATAAGTGATATAATGAGCAAATGGTACGGGGAAAGTGAGGCTAGACTGAGGGAGTTATTTAATAATGCCAGAAAGAACTCTCCTTGTATACTGTTCTTTGATGAGATAGATACCATAGGCGTAAAAAGGGAATCTCACACAGGAGATTCTGTTACACCAAGATTATTATCCTTGATGTTATCAGAAATAGATGGTCTACATAGTGATGATGGAGTAATTATAGTTGGTTCTACTAACGTACCCCAAATGCTAGATAAAGCTTTATTAAGGGCAGGGAGATTTGACAAACTAATTTACGTTGGAGCACCAGATAAACAAGCTAGAAAACAGATTTTACAAATACATTGTAAGGGAAAACCATTAGCTGATGATGTTGATTTTGATAGATTGGCTGATATAACTGAGAGATATAGCGGAGCAGACCTAGCTAACCTATGCCAAGAAGCTGCGAGAAAAGTAGCAGCTGAAGTTTTAGAAAAGGGAGCGGATAGGAAAATCACTATGGATGATTTCATTGAACTAATAAAGAAATACAAACCTAGTATAACCTTGCAAATGATAGAAGATTATGAGAAATTTAGATTAGACTTTGAGAGGAGAGTTAGAAAAGGAGAAGAGGAGAACGAATACTTTGAGGAGAAGATATCTTTAGATGATATTGGAGGATATGAGCAAATAAAAACTGAGTTAAAAGAACTGCTTGAATTGCAATTATTTCACTATAAACTTTTGGAAAAATTAAAGATTCCTCCTATCAGAGGGATTCTACTCTATGGTCCACCTGGAGTAGGTAAAACGATGATGGCAAAGGCTTTAGCAAAAACACTCAAGGTAAAATTAATATCATTAAGCGGAGCTGAGATAATGTACAAGGGATACGAGGGAGCAATTGCCGCTATAAAGGAAGTGTTTAATAGGGCTAGAGAAAATAAGCCGTCAATTATACTTTTAGATGAATTGGATGCAATAGCATCAAAAAGAAATTACAAGAGTTCTTCAGAAGCATCAAAAATAGTAAATCAATTGTTAACTGAAATGGATGGAATAAGAAGTTTAAAGGAAGTAATAGTAATAGGTACAACTAATAAGTTAAAGGCTATTGATCCAGCAATTTTGAGACCTGGGAGGTTTGACAAAATATTACACATGCCTTTACCAAATAAAGATGAGAGATTAGATATCCTTAAGAAGTATATAGGTATGGATGAGTGTGAAAAAGTTGATTGCAGTATAATAGCGGAGAAAACTGAGGGATATTCTGGAGCTGACTTAGCGGCGATCGCTAGGGAGGCGAAAATGAAAGTACTAAAGGACATGTTAAAGGGTATTAAGGATAGGAGTCTAACTAAAGAAGATCTTACGTATGCCTTGGAAAAAATACAACCTTCAGTTAAGAAAAAGAAGAGTAAATCCTCTTCAACACATCATGATCCCAAGATAGAATAATTTCGTCTATATTATATACGTTATCTATTCCAACACCAATTTCTTTTCCGTCTAATGTTGTAGCTATTGTATTTAGACGTTTACAAAAGTTTATCGATGCTGAAATGTCTACATTTCTTAACCTTCCCCTTAAATCAAAGAATAAGTAAGCCATTTTAGTACATACCAGCAACATGTCAAGTGAAGCACTACCTAAACTTCTTATCTTATATCCGTTAATTTTGCTCAAAATTTGAATTGATTTCTCCACTTTATCTTTTTCAAAATACGTTATAACAATTTTCGGTAAAGATAGATCATTTGGCTTATCATTGTAGGGGTAACCATTAACATAAGCATTTCTAATATCGTAACTGTAGACCTTATTGTATGGAACGTTAATTACAAATCCTGCTATGGAATCTAATATCGTCTTAGACTTTCTATCATATATTGCAACAGATACAGAAAACCAAGGAATATCTAACACAAAATTAGTACTACCATCAAGAGGATCTATAACGGCAAGATAATCATAATTATCCATATACCCAGAAACTCCAGATTCCTCTGAGACAAACTTAAATTTGTAACCAGTATCCTTTAGTAATTCAAATAAGTATTCCTCAGACCTCTTATCTATTAACCTCGTTGTATCCCCAGAATGATACCCAATAATCTTAGTAGCATTTCCCTCATCTCTTACTTCCTTAATGTATTTAGATACTTTAAGAGCTATATCATCGAGAGTTTGTCTTAATTCACTCATTTTTTACCCTTCTTTTCCGTTAAATATCTATATGCGGAAGTTGCTGCTACACCACCTTGAGCTACAGCTGTTATAATCTGTCTAAACCCTAGCCACATGTTGGTACAATCACCTGCAGCATAGACACCCGGTACATTTGTTCTCATCCACTCATCAACCTTAATATACCCATTACTATCAACTTCAATTCCGTTATTCCTAGCAAAATCTGTCGGTGGATCAAAACCTATTTCTATGAAGACACCGTTCACATTCAATTCCTTAATCTCTCCAGTCTTCAGATTCTCCACTACAATCTGTCTAACTATCTTATCTCCTTTAATTTCCTTAACTGCTGAGTTTAAAACGAACTCAACGTTAGGCTTTTTCTTTACAGTTTCAACATAAATTGGCTGGGCTTTAAAGGAGTCTCTTCTATGTATAAGGTAAACTTTTGTGGAGTAACTTGATAATATTTCAGCTCCTTCTAAGGCTGAGTCTCCTCCTCCTACTACAGCTACAACTCTATTCTTAAATAGTGGAGCATCGCATATAGAGCAATAAGAAATACCTTTACCAACGAATTCCTGTTCCCCAGGAACATTTAGTTTCCTCCTCTTAACACCTATTGTCAGTATTACAGTATCTGCCTTAAATTCCCCTTTCCTTTTTGTCTTCACAATAAACTCATCATTGTTTTTCTCAATTTTCTCAACAATATCCAAAATTATTGGGACGTTATATTTTTCAACATGCTTATTAAATATTTTAATCATATCGCTAGCTTGAATTTCTATTAAACCTAAATAATCGTCAACTATACCTGCCTCAGTAAGTTGACCTCCTGGTGTTTCGCCTATAACTAAAGTCTTCATCATATATCTAGCAGCATAGAGTGCGGCACCATATGAAGCGGGACCTAACCCAACTATTATCGTATCAAATTTTTCTCCAGGCTTTATACTTGCTGTTTTTGGTAAAAGACTCATATGATTTATTACACATGATTTAATTTTAAGAGTTTTGTTCAACGATAAATAAAAACTTGAAGTTAAATAGTTTAACATCTATTATATCATGTGAGAGTATTACTGGTAACTGGAACTTTGGCTGCCCCAATTGTCTATGATGTAATAAAAAATATTAGAGACATACAAGTTGAGGTTAAAGTTCTTGATTATCCCGTTGCTGCACTGATGAGTACTAAGTATATTGCTGAAAAACTGAAAAAAGATGTTAGTAGTGATAAAAAAATTGACTATATTTTGGTACCTGGGTTAGTATATGGAGATGCAAAAATTATCGAGAAAGAGACAGGGATTAAAGCATTCAAAGGAACAGAGGAAGCTTGGGATATTCCTAAAGTTATTGAGGCATTGAAGAGTGGAATAGAACTATCTACTATTGAACCTGCTGACAAAATAATAGGTAAGGTATCTAATGTTGAGGAAAAATTGAAAGAAATTGAAGAAGATGCTAAAATAGCTTTTGAAATAGGTGACATAAAAATCCCTATAACACCTCCTCCTTTTAGAATATTCTTAGAGTTTGATCATAATTGGGACTTTAGTTATCTAGAGAAAGTAAGAAGGTTAGTAGATATTATAGTTTTAGGATTTCCTGTGGGACATAACGATATTGAAGAGCTAAGGAAAAAAATTAGAATATTAGTGGACAGTGGTTACGTAGTTGGAATAGATGCGGATTCTCCTAAAGCGTTAATTGAAGGTGTGAAAAGTGGGGCATCAGTTGTATTTAACTTAAACGAGTTAAATATCGACAAATTAGAGGAAATTAAGGATTCTGCTTTCGTAGTAGCACCCTTTTCAACTGAAAATAAAGGTGAAATTACGGTTAAACTAATAAGTGAAGCTAGAAGGAGAGGCTTCAAGAAACTTATAGCAGATCCTATCTTATCTCCTCCACTTAAGGGAATGGTGAAAAGTATGTTTGATTACGCTTATGTAAGGGAAAAATTGTCTGATGTTCCGATTTTAATGGGTATACTTAATGTCACTGAGTTATTAGACGCTGATAGCGTAGGAATTAACGCATTACTCACAACGATAGCTGGGGAGATAGGAATTTCCAATCTACTAATTATGGATAAGGGTAAAACCAGGTGGAGCAGTTGGGAAGTTAAGCAAGCGTCTAAAATGGTTAGTATTGCATTGAAAGAAAACAGGGTTCCTAAGGATTTAGGAATTGACTTATTAATACTGAAGGACAAAAATAAGATTAAAAAGGAGAATAAGAAAGCAGATATTCAGATAAAAGATAAAATAGATCCAATTATGGATCAAGGTTACGCTAAGGTATTCATAGCCGATGATGGAATTGGTATAGAGTGGTACGGAAAGGAAAGAGTAACAATAAAGGGAAAGGACGCTTTAAGTCTAGGAAGAGCTCTCCTAAGAAGAATAAATGAGGTTAGCAAGGAGCATGCATTATATATTGGATATGAATTAGCTAAGGCTGAGATAGCTTATCAGCTAGATAAAAATTATATTCAAGATAAACCGTTATTTAAAAAGATAGTTAATGATGATAATAGCGATTCCGTCAAGAATAGAGAAGATAGCTGAAAGCTATACCTTCGTATTTTCTGTGATTCCGCCTATAGTCTCTTTCAGAAATTCTAGTGAAAAGGAGAAGGACTTACTCATTAAATTGAAAGAGACTTACAGTATTGATGAGGCTTGTAAGGATCATGAGAAAAAGTTTTGCTATCCTGCAATTTTAGGGGGAATATTCATCTTCAATGAAAACGTGATTATGAAAAGATATGAGACTTATGGCTATATTTGTAAAAGTAATGGGCACTTTATACCTAACTTAAACAATCTCTTTGAAAAAATGGAGAAAGGTGAGGAGTGGTGCTTCAAATTTTCTGATGAAGAGATCTTATGTTATAGGAAAAACAAAATAAGTCAAGAATGTAAATGGATTGATAATGTCGGATTACGTTTTATCATGGATACTCTATAACCGCATAGGAATCTTTTCCCTCATAGATCTTTACCATGATCTTATATTTTCTATCCAATTTTTCATAGATTATTTTGGCAATCTCCATACCTATGTACTCGACTGTAGGGAAGGGAGCGTTGATCACTTTATACTCCATTCTGAAGGGACCTTCAAATCTCGATTTTTCCAGATCAGGCTCAGGGATGATTAACTTATGATCCCACTCTTTCACGATTTCTTTAATGATCTTTTTGAGCAAGTTAAAATCTATCACAAATCCTGATTTTTCGTTTACCTCACCCTCTACCTCAACGCTAACTAAGTATGTATGTCCATGAATTTGACTATCTTGATATGATGACAAGGTGTAATGGGCTGAATCTATAGTAATTCCTTCTATTCCTACCCTAACCCTCATTCAAAGACCTCCTTATATTCTTGTCAAAGTGTTCCCAAGTAGCCTCGCTTAAATATTTTATCTCATCGCATAACGACTTGATATTAGCATCCTTTTTTGCTATCTCTTCAATTATTTTGTTTATATTATAGAGAATGTGAAAATCACCTTGAGCGATCTCCTTTTCCCCGAAGTAAATCTTGTCTCCGATTACTGTATTTCCTCCTTCCTCTATTATTTTATACACAGCGTAAGTCAAATTGTCAATGTTAATGTTATTAGCATATCGCGAGAAAATTTCTCCTAAGTCATACCTTAACGTATATATTCTGTCTTGAATGAGATCTATTAAGCTGTCTAGCACTTCTACTTGAGCCTTGAAATTTTCTATAGATAATAAATCCTTATACTTACTCGTCATAATGCAAGTAGTATTACACGGAACTG
>NZ_QIMI01000074.1:0-8303 GCF_007050195.1 Sulfolobus sp. B1
TAGAAAGATATTAGAGGAGGCATCCATAGTGGCAGAGCAAAGGATGAAGGAGAAGTTCCCAGAACTACCAGCTGGATCTGCTTTACTCAACAAATCCAATACATAAAGGGGTTTCGTTCCTCTTATTATTTTAACCTTTTATATTTTTACTCCTTCTTTTATCATAATGCCAGACGAATTCGTTGTTACTCCATGGGAAGTCAAAGGTAAGGTTGATTATGATAAGCTAATAGTTCAATTTGGAACTCAAAAGATCACCGAATCTCTAAAGGAGAGGATAAAGAGTTTGGTTGGAAGTTTACACGTCATGTTGAGGAGAGATATATTTTTCTCCCATAGAGATTTAGATTTAATTCTTAATGATTATGAAAATGGGAAGGGATTTTTCCTATATACTGGAAGAGCTCCATCCTTAGGGATGCACGTTGGTCACTTAATACCATTTATATTCACTAAATGGCTTCAAGAGAAGTTTAAGGTGAACGTTTACATCGAGATTACTGATGACGAAAAGTTTATGAGGAATGCTGACTATACTCTAGAGCAAACTAGGAGTTGGGCTTATGATAATATTTTAGACATAATAGCTGTAGGCTTTGATCCAGATAGGACTTTCATTTTTCAAGATACTGAATATATTAGGAACATGTATCCTATAGCGATTAAAATTGCTAAAAAATTGAACTTCTCTGAGGTAAAAGCCACCTTTGGGCTAGATATCTCTTCCAACATTGGTATAATATTCTATCCAGCATTACAAATAGCTCCTACCATGTTTGAGAAGAGAAGATGCTTGATACCAGCCGGTATAGACCAAGATCCCTATTGGAGGCTTCAGAGGGATATAGCGGAATCTTTAGGATATTTTAAGGCTGCTCAAATACACAGTAAGTTTCTTCCACCATTAACCGGTCCAGAAGGTAAAATGAGCTCCTCAATACCAGAATCTGCTATTTATTTAACTGATGATCCTAAAACCGTTGAGAGAAAAATCATGAAGTACGCATTTTCTGGCGGTCAGCCTACTATTGAACTTCATAGGAAATACGGAGGAAATCCAGATATTGATGTTTCATTTCAATGGTTGTATTACTTTTTTGAAGAGGATGATAGAAGAATCGAGGAAATAAGAGAAGAATACAAGTCTGGTAAAATGTTAACAGGTGAATTGAAGCAAATTCTCGTTGAGAAGTTAAATGAGTTTTTAGAAAGGCATAGGCAGAATAGGGAAAAAGCTAAGGATTTAGTAAATGTGTTTAAATATGATGGTAAGTTAGCTACTGAGATGTGGCAGAAGATTCATGAATAGGCTTATATACGCCTAATTTTTTTAAATGATAAACTACTAAATTTGTAGAGATATTTAGGTCTTTTGCTATTCTATAAATTGATTCTCCTTTTTCATATTTTTCTTTTATCTTAGTTATTTCATCTTTATTTAGCTTTCTTTTCCTCTTCACTAAATTGTTTTTTCGAAGTATTCTTAGAACAGTGTTAAAGTTGAGATTAAGTTCCCTACTAATCCGGTTAGCACTATATCCTTGCGAAGCTAACTGGATAATCTTCTTCACTAAATCATTAGGGATCTTCCCTCTAAAATTTACTTGCGCTTTAATTAATAATCTTCTCACCTTAGAGTAACTTAAGCCTAATTGTGAGGCTATTTGCCTAATACTTAAGCCCTCCTCATACATCTTCTTAGCCTTATATAACAACTCCTCATCTTCAACCATGGGTAATAAGGTATTAGATGAAATATATTAATCTTTTCCAAAATCCGCCTTTAATATTACTACTTAATTCTACATGAATATCATATTTAATAGAAAACTCTTAGGAAAAATAGATAACATTAAATAAGTTTGTTATAGTATCATTTGTTAAAGACTTATAAAGCAATCAGACGAGTTCAACTGTAAAATTTTAGTGAGATTTATTTATTATAGCAGAGAGTATATACGTAAATACTTATCAATTATTACTTATAATACAAGCTAACAAGATTTATAGTTGTCTTGAATTAATGATTTTTAATGGACTTGCTTGTATACTTAGGGCTTGGCATAGTATTGGGCTTATCCATGGCTGCTCCGCCTGGTCCAGTTAACGCTATGATAGCTAACGAAGCTACTAAATCATGGCTTCATGGGAGTAGTGTTGGAGCGGGTGCTATGACTGCCGACTTCATCTTCTTTTGGATAGTATTCTTTATTCAAGGTTTTATCCCGAATTATGTGTTAATGCCACTGTATTTAATAGGTGGAGCGTTTATGCTATATCTTTCGTACGCTACTCTAAGATCTAAAATGCCTTCCAGTTCAGTAAGGGGAAACTATTTCATTGGATTGTTAATGGGATTATCAAATCCTTATCAGATAAGTTGGTGGGTCACAGTTGGGATTTCCATGATAAGATCTTTATCCATCTCAATAATACCTGGATTCTTTTTGGGAATAGTAATTTGGATATTTAGTTTTCCTCGACTGATAAACTTAGTAGGATTAAAGTACATAAAATATGTAAAAATTATATCATCTTCAATATTATTAGTATTTGGGATATATCTTATATATGAGGGAATTATTCATGTTATCTAAGCAAGATATAAGGAATTTAGTTTGGAAAAAATTGGAGGAGACTAATATAGCTTCATTTCCGAGACCAGTTTTCGGGAGGATACCTAATTTTAAAGGTGCTGAAATTGCTGCAAAAAAATTGGCTGAGACTGAAGAATTTAAAAAAGCTGAGATCATTAAGGTAAACCCTGACTCTCCACAGTATAAAGTGAGGGAATTTGCGTTAAGGATGGGTAAAAAGGTACTAGTTCCTACGCCTAGACTAAGAGGAGATTTTTATTTACTCGACCCTAAGCGCATATCTAATTACTCGGAGGCTTCTAGGATTAGTGGATTTAGTAAATATGGAATAAAGGTTAACATAGAAGAACTAGATAAAATAGATTTAGTAGTAGTGGGTTCTGTAGCAGTTACACTAAGCGGAGATAGGGTAGGGAAAGGAGAGGGATATAGTGAGCTTGAGTTTGCTATTCTAAGAGAGCTTGGAAAAGTAGGTGAAAACACACCAATTGCTACTACTGTACACGATATTCAAATAGTGAAGGAAATACCGATAGAGCCTTTTGACGTACCAGTAGATATAATTGCAACTCCTACAACAATTATAAGAGTCAATAGAAGGAGAGAAAAACCAAGAGGTCTGTATATAGAATTCTTAACAAAAGAAAAAATTCAATCTACTCCTTATTTAAAAGAATATTTACAAAGAAGATATAATGGACTGTAAATCTTTGCAAACCTCTTCAGCTTTTTTACTCAGCTTATTCCTTATTTCGTCTTTGTTTACACGATACATATACTTAGGTCTTCCGCCTCTGCTAACATTACTTTTCTCTTTTTCTATTAATCCAACATCAGAGAGTTTTTTCAATATTAAACTTGCCCTGCTTTTACTTATTCCTAATTCTCCTGCTATATCGTCGACATTCTTTCCGTCGGTGCTTCTTATTATCTTCATGAAAACTTCTATATCAGCTTCTGACAGAGCATAAGCTACCATCAAGAATCTTCTCAATAAAAAACTTTTTTCGCTAATTTCAATACTCATTAAACTTTCACCAATCTTTATTTAATATATTTTTATTTTTAAATTTTTCCTTCAAGGTCCCTTAAATTTTTATTTGAATATACAATCATAGTATTATGTCTAGAGAAGTGTTAAAGAAGAAGATTTTGGAATTATTGTCAAAGGGTGATATGACATCTACGCAGTTAAGAGACGAGCTAATAAATGAAGGAATAAATTTAATCGAATTTAGAAGTGCTTTGGCTGAACTTGTCAGAGAAGGGGTAGTGGAGAAGTATCCAGTTTATGAGGAGAAAAAATTCTATTTTAGGCTTAAAAACGCTTAAGAATTATTATTATGTTCGAGTATCTTAATTAGTTTATCAGCAACGCTTAAGAACTCTTTAGAGGCTGGAGAATCGGGGTACTTTAAGAAGAAAGGCTCACCTAGATCGTTTGCCTCGGCAATAACTGGATCTAATGGTATTTGCCCTAATAGATCTACACCCATTTCCTCAGCCATCTTCTTACCCTTCCCTTCTCCAAATATATAATAACGTTTACCATCAGAAGGACAAACGAAATGGCTCATATTTTCAATTACTCCTAAAATTTTACTATTGACAGTTCTAGCAAAATTTATTGATTTTCTCACTGCAAGTGTTGAGACCTCAGATGGTATTGTAACAATTATAAAACCAGTCAAGCCAGTGACCAGTTGTGCTACAGAGAGTGCCTCATCTCCAGTTCCGGGAGGCATATCGATTATTAAATAATCTAATTCTCCCCAATTAACATCACCTAAAAATTGCTTTATTGCGGTATGTTTTATTGCGCCCCTCCACACTACTGGAGTGTCATCTCTAGGTAAGAGAAAATCTATCGATACGACTTTTATTCCAAATGGTCCTATTACTGGGTTAATACCTTTATCATCAGCCGTTAACATCTGTCCCCTAACACCTAACATTTTAGGAACTGAGGGACCGTGAAAATCTACATCAACTATTCCAACTTTTCTACCACTTGCTGCCAATGCCATGGCTAAATTAGAGGAAACAAAAGATTTTCCCACACCACCTTTACCACTAACTACGCCAATCTTGTATTTTATGCTTTTTAATTTCATTTGTACTTTTAAATCAGCTGCTTGAACTTGAGGGGCCGCTTTCCTCAAATCTCTTGGCTGTCTCTGCGGTTGAGGGCTTTGAATTCTAAATGGGTTATCACTCATCTAGATATTATTCTCGTGGGAGCTAATAATATTATCTAAATTTATTAAAAGATCTTGCACTTCAGAATTATTTAGCCAATCTACGTCCCTATCACAGACTTTATTTATAATTTTATTTACAATTTGTTCTACGTTATTATTTGTCGTATCTATTTCACATACGTTTTCGAAATTCTGTTTTGCCTCTTCTGCTGTAACTCCTAATATCTCAGCTTCCACGTTCTCCGCTATTTTTAGCTCACTCCAACCCCTATCCTTTAACTCTCTGTATAACTTTAAGGGATTTCTCCTTAAGACTACTACTAGATCAGCTTTAGGAATTAACGATGGATAAATAGTCTCAATTATTACATTAGTCTGCTTTTCCAAAAACTTTCTGAGTTCTTCCTTAACTTTTTCCTCATCTATAACATAACTTTGACTAATCTCATCAAATTCAGTATATAATTTTCTCTCTACTACAAATCGCGATACATTTAAATATTCACATTTAAAAATTTCTCTAAGCTTTGAGGAGACTAAGCTCTTTCCTACACCAGGGGTTCCGGTTATTAGCATTATCATTTAAGTCAATGATATGATAGTTTCTAAGATAAATAAGCCTACTGAAACACCTAATAATATCATCTTAACTGTCTTATCCGCTTCGCTCTTTATGATTTCGTATATACCGTAAGGCAACATAACGAAGCCTATTATTAATAAGATCTCCTCAACTAATATCATGTTAATTAACTTTCCTAGAATGCTTTAAAAGATAATAACCAGCAGCATATATAATACCTCCTATAATACCGCCAACGTGAGCGTAAACGTTTACATTAGGAAAGAAAATGTCACTGATACCGAAAACCGCTATTAGAAATATTAACCCATAAACTCCCAAATTTCCCCCGCTTATAAAGTCATAAAACGTGTAATAAGCTAATATACCAAAAATTCCCCCTGAAGCACCTGAAGACAAGGTAAATGGACCATAAAAAAACACAGTAAATATATTGCCTAATATTCCTGAGAAGAGAAAAATTCCGTATTCATTTCTCTTAGCTCTTGATCCGAAGATCAAATATATTATATACATTGATAAAAAATTAAATACAAAGTCAACAACACTACTTGTTACGAAAATTGATGTGATTAACTCATAATAATAACCATGAATCACCAAATAATTCAGTTGTTCTATATAATATAGATAATTTGTATTTATTAGAGATATTGTAAAACCGATAGCGAAACCAATAAATATTAATAGCATTAATAAAAAGGATGGAGTCGTAAAAATGTCTTTAACATTCATTCCCGTCACCGCTTTTTTCCAAGTTTGTATTGCATTACTTATATGACTACAAAAAATGTTATCACGAATGCAATTAATATTAGAATGCCCCAAATGATGACATTCCATCTAAATATTTTTAACCCGTCTAGTACCCAGAAGGGAAGTAGGTTAAAGAACGCTACCCAGAAATTAAACGAAGCCAGTTCAGCAAAGAAGATTCCTATTAAACTAAATGGAGGCAAAAATAAACTTCCTATAAGCCCTATAAATCCTAGGATGATATTAGTTAAAGGACCTGCCATAGCTGTTTTCCCTTCGATTTCCGTAGAACTTCTAAATCCGCAAGATATTGCTGTATAGCCAGAAAAGAATACTAAAAAGTGAAGGAAGCTCCCTACAAGATTGAATAATAATGTAGTCCAGAAACCTGCAAAGCTTAACGCAAACCTAGAATAGCAATTATATCTTCTAGCCATTTGCCTATGCCCTATTTCATGAGGTATTACGGCTAACAATGCTACAACGTAAGGTATTATTATATTTTGAATCGGATTGGATACTATTGCATAAGGATTATAAAAAGGTATGAAAGCCACTGCTAACGATAATGAAGCTAGTAAAAATGCTACGGCCTCGCTTAAATTATTAAATCTCCATTCTAAGTACCTGTAATTCCATGACATAATTTCATCCTAATAATCTTAGTAACTCTATAGGTATTAAATTATTGCTCACATATCTTACATTAGTACTATCTATTTTCCACATCAGCGCTTTTTTACTATTGCTAATCGTCGTCAAGTATTTTTCCCCATGTATATCAATAACTCCTTCAAATGTTGTATCAAATACCCTTTTGAAGGCGTTGAATGTATCAAAGACTACGAAACGGTAGATAAAGGGCATTATTATATCTAGGCATTTATATTTGTTAGCGAGATTTGACAAAATATCCTCAGATAAGTCCTTATACAATTCAGGTTTGAGTAAAAAGATTTGAGCATTACCTTCTATATTAATTATTACTACAAGAAATTTCTGATAGGACTCGTTAGGAAATGTTACCCAAAGTTCAAATATGTCTAAAACATTACTACACTCTCCACTTAATGCTTTAGAGGGAATGAAAAAAGAGTATGTTGAAGACTTCTCTGAAATGAATTCTAATATTCCCTCAATAAATAGCTTAGCTGAAATTCCTATGGAGTTTAGCTCCGCCTCTAAGGAGCTATCAATTTCAACTATGTGACCTTCATTACTTAAGTACCTCTTTCCAATCCCCCTAACGCTATCAATTGCTACTTCAAACCTCACAAAAATGTAATAGTGTAATTTATACTTTTAAATACTTTGTGTAAATTTCTGCGTTAAGTTCCATATTTTTAGCTAGTACTTTCTCTAAGATCTCCTTATCTTCAGACCTGGGATCATAGTTCTTTATAATATTTTCAATTTGTTCCATTAATTTTAAAACTTCTATTATACTTCCCATACTTTTTATTCAATCCTATCCTCTAAAAAATGGTTTCTTATTTAAAATTGGTATTTCCACAATCTTTATTACTCATACAGAATACGTGAAAATGTGAAGAAAGGTGCACTATTGCTGATATTGTGGCTTATTCTCCTTTCTATAACCTTACCATTAGCTATAAAAACACCTTCTCTTCTCATTTATAGCGACTCACCTTTCTTATCCAATAGTCTACAGAGCGTTAAAGCTCAAAATATTCTAATGAAATACTTTAACATAGGGGACAAAGATTATCTATACGTTATAATAAATGGCACATACAACTACTCTATTGACGAAATTTATCGATATATATATCTGCTTAACGACTCAATTATTATAACTCCTTTCAATTACTCTAAAATACTAGAGAATGAATACATTAGTTATCTTGGGGCAAATGAAAGTATATTAAAGAATGATAATTTATTAACGACTCTTTACCAGAACTTAACTAAACTAAAGCTATTCTATATTACACATTTTCAATATTTTGAATATGAGCTTAACGTAACGTTTTGGTTGCCCTTGCATAATTTCAGTAATAATATTTGCCCAGAGTACAAGATAAACTTCGATAAAGTAAATGGATCTTTATTGGAGAGAGCTAGATATGCAGGTTACTTAACTTTCAGAAATCCCTTTCTTTTCTACTTTGGATTTAACAATTATACAAATTATACATTAGCGTT
>NZ_QIMI01000075.1:0-8264 GCF_007050195.1 Sulfolobus sp. B1
TGGTCTTTTTGCTAGAGTTTGCAGAGAGATACTTAAAGGAAAAGTCGAATTTGAGGAAATGTATGTTGATGCGGCAGCAGCTAATTTAGTGAGAGATCCAACTAGATTTGATGTCATAGTCACTACTAATGTTTATGGTGATATTCTAAGTGATGAGGCGAGCCAAATAGCCGGAAGCTTAGGTTTGGCACCCTCTGCAAACATAGGCGATGAAAAGTCTATGTTTGAACCAGTACATGGTGCGGCTTTTGATATAGCTGGAAGGGGGATAGTTAATCCTACTGCCTTCTTGCTTTCAATTTCAATGATGCTCTATCAACTTTATGAGAAATCTAAAAACGTTGCGTATATGTCTGCTCATAAGTCATTAGAGAATGCCATATCTGAAGTTTATAAAAGAGGAATTAAGTTAACTCAAGACGTAGGTGGTAACGCTAAGAGTAGTGAGTTCATAGACGAAATATACAAATACATACAATAGTGGCTTCTCTTTTTAGTATCAAAAATCTCTAGTTTATAGTAGATAAAAATTATCATAACGAAATTTTATATTTTCTAAAAGAAGTTTTTATGCCATCTTAAAGTTAAGCTATTCTTTATTAGGAAAATATATTTATGGTAATTTAAATAATCGGGTTTGATATGTATTGAGAGAACTGATGATCTTCGTAAGTTTGAAGAACACGTTTTAAAATCATTATTATATAATTAAGTAATCTAAAGACAAAGGGAGGCTTTAGCTTAATTGTGATCTAGAGAATGATATTTTAGATGTTTTCTATTCAACGTAAACTTTTATAGTCCTCTACAAATCTAATAATGGTTAGGTGAGTCGAATTATCTCGTGTGGTTGAGGCTCTGATTGGCAACTATGACCCTAAGAGACTCGAAAGTGAGGTAATAAAATTCTGGGAGGATAATAAGATATATCAGAAGCTTAAGTCCGAGGTCAATAAGAGAACAGAAAAATTCTTATTTATTGATGGTCCTCCTTATCCGTCTAGTCCAGTTCCACACATAGGCACTATTTGGAATAAGGTAATTAAGGATTGCATACTGAGGTACGAGAGATTAATGAACAAGAAGGTTCATGATCAACCTGGATATGATACTCACGGTTTACCAATTGAGGTGGCGATTGAAAGACAATTAGGTATCAAGAATAAACAAGAGATTATAGATAAAATAGGAGTAGAGAATTTCATTAAAAAGTGTAAAGACTTTGCATTAAACAATGCTAATATGATGACCAAGAATTTTAAGGATATTGGCGTTTTCATGGATTGGGATAATCCTTACTATACTTTAGACCCCGAATATATTAGTTCTTCCTGGAGTGTAGTTAAGAAAGCTTATGAAAAAGGGTTATTGGGTAAAGGAACCGCTGTATTGCATTGGTGCCCTAGGTGTGAGACTACATTATCAGATTATGAAGTTTCAGAATATAAAGATATAGAGGATCCCTCAATATATGTTAAGTTTAAAATTAAAGGCGAAAACAATAAATACTTGTTAATCTGGACTACCACACCTTGGACTATTCCAGCTAACGTATTCGTCATGGTCAATAAGGACTATTATTATGTAGACGTGGAGGTAAATGGAGAGATCCTAGTTATTGCTAAAGATAGGGTAGAGTCAGTGATGAAAGAAGCCGGGATAACTAATTATAAGATTTTGAGAGTTTATAAGGGAGACGACTTATTAGGCGTTAGGTACGAGCATCCACTTAAGGACTTGATTCCTGCTCAAAGTAATCTTGAACATTATGTAGTTGATGCTGGTAGTGTAGTGACTTTAAGTGAAGGTACAGGTTTAGTTCATGGTGCTCCTGGTCATGGTGAGGAGGACTTCGAAATAGGAACAAGGAACGGATTCCCTGTCGTTATGTTTGTAAATGATAAAGGCGAATTTAAGGAAGAAGGAGGGAAATATAAAGGTCTAAACGTCAGAGAAGCAGCTGAAGTAATAATAAAAGATCTAAGAGAGCATAAAGCGTTATTATATGCAGGTAAAATAGTTCACAGATACCCAGTCTGTTGGAGATGTAAAACTCCATTAATTCTTCGTGCAGTTGATCAATGGTTCATCAGAGTATCGAAAATTAAAAATAAGATGTTGGAAGAGATTGATAAGGTCAATTGGATACCAGAGTGGGGAAAGATTAGAATAGGTAATATGATAAGAGAATTAAGAGACTGGGTAATAAGCAGGCAAAGATTTTGGGGGACTCCTTTACCTATATGGGTTTGTGAAAATTGTAGTAATGTTATAGTAGTCGGTAGTAAAGAGGAGCTAGAAAAGATTAGTGTTGATCCAGTTCCTAATGATTTACACAAGCCCTATATAGATAATATTAGGGTGAAATGTAACAAATGTGGCAGTATGGCTAGGAGAGTTCCAGACGTTGCAGATGTGTGGTTTGATAGTGGCGTTGCATTCTTCGCTAGTTTAGGGAAAGACTGGGATAAAAAATGGAAGCAAATAGGTCCAGTTGATCTAGTGCTAGAAGGACATGATCAATTAAGGGGATGGTTCTTCAGTCTGCTAAGGACTGGAATGATATTACTTGATAAAGCTCCGTATTTGTCAGTATTAGTTCATGGATTCATGTTAGATGAGCAAGGCAGAGAGATGCATAAAAGCTTAGGTAACTATGTTGAGCCCTCTGTTGTTATAGAAAGATATGGCAGAGATATTTTGAGATTATGGTTATTAAGGAATACGACATGGGAGGATGCTAAATTCTCTTGGAGGTCATTGGATTTAGTCAAACGTGATCTGCAAGTGATTTGGAATACTTTTGTTTTCGCTTCGACATATATGAATCTAGATAATTTTGATCCATCTAAATATAATTTGTCTTATATCATAAAATATGCTAAGATTGAGGACCTATGGTTACTATCACGATTCAACTCCATGTTAAAAATTGTTATAGAGGCAATGAAAGATTATAAAGTTCATGAATTAGCAAATACATTAGTTAACTTCCTAATAGAGGACGTTAGTAGGTTTTATATAAGGCTAATCAGAAAAAGAGCTTGGGTAGAGGGCAACACTGAAGATAAAGTGTCTCTATACTACGTTTTATACTATGTTCTTAAGAATTGGCTCATATTAGCCTCTACAGTAATTCCATTTACAGCTGAGAAAATATATCAATCTTTTTGCGTTGATGATAAGAAAGAATCCGTTTCCATGGAAACCATAGGGAAGTATGACGAGTCATTAGTTAATTTAGAACTAGAACAAGCGTTTAAATTATTAAGAGAGATTAGCGAAGCTTCTTTAAATGCTAGAGCAAAGGCTGGAATTAAGTTAAGGTGGCCTCTATCTAAGGTTTACGTATTTCTGAATGAGCCTAAGGATATAAGTTATTTAGGAAAAACCAAAGAAGTGTTGTTAAATCTACTAAATGCTAAGGATATTGAGATAGGAGACATTAAAGGATTCAAGAATTTCAGTAAATATAAAGTTGAACCGAATAAATCTATCATAGGTAAAGAGTATAAGAGTTTGGCACCTAAGATTATAAAGTATATTGAAGAAAATGGTAATGTTATCGCGAGAGACATACTTGATAATAATTCACATAAGACTATGATAGAAGGAAGAGAGATAGTATTAAACTCTTCGCATTTAATTATATCTGAGGAGACGATAGAAGGTTACGTTTCAGCTAAATTTGATAAGGGCGTTATAGTTATAAGTAAACAAATTTCTCAAAGGGAAGAAGAGGAGGGTATAGTAAGGGATATTATCAGAAGAATACAGTTCATGAGAAAGAAGTTAGGATTAAATGTAGTGGATTACATACTAGTCTCAATTAAGGTTCCGGAGGAAAGAGGAGATATTATTGAGCGATGGTCAGATTTTATTAAGAGTGAGACTAGGGCTCTGTCTATTTCAACCAATGAAGCGAAGGGTGATTTACTGCTTGATTGGGACATTGAAGGAGAAACATATACTATCGGTATAAGCAAGGTAAATAATGATGAAAAGAAGTAAAGTTTTCATTTTTCTCCTTAGCATCTAATAATGGTATGTATCTTTTTCCGAGAGCTAAACCATTAAATGTAATCCTATTTTTGTCATTATTTGATATAGAAAATTCAATGTTAGAAATCACATCAAAACTATCCTTTATTCTCAGAGTAACATGCACGTTTAGAGTTAATGAAATATTCTGGGTAAAGGATTCTAGACATAATGAGAAAATGATGGAGATAGTAGACGATGTCTCCAAATATTTATTGGCTCCGCCTTATCTTAAAAAATACATCCCATTCAAATCTACTCTAAGGAAAGTTGGTCTTCTAAGCCCTTTGAACGTTCCCTCACATAATGTTAAGAAAACGTTAGTCGAAGGAGAATTAAGGTTAGGAAGAAAAGGTGATTTTGGATTTAATAGAAAGATAAAAACTAAATCCAAGGTAATTCTTGTCTTAGATTCAATAAAATTTAATTTTATTCCATATATTAATATATACTATGATGGTATAAGGATGAAATTTATTGAATTCGATGACATATTTAAATTTGATAATATAATAGTAGCCAGTAGAAGTGGGAAAAATCCCTTAGAAAGTATGCATGAAATTAAAGAGCTTTATAATAATAGAGGTTTGACTCTATTAATAGGCCCTCCTCATGGAAGAGTTCTTAATAAGCTAGGTGAGAAATATATAAATAGTTCGTACAATTTTGCAATTAATCAAGGCGTTATGGACATAAGGACGGAAGAAGCATTAGCGTACTCCTTATCTATACTAAATCTGATGTTAAGTTAGCTTTATAATTCTTAAATAATAGGAGAAATAGCATTAGCGGGGAAGATTAATGGGTCATCGTAAGTTATCGTCACCAAGAAGAGGTTCGGCTGGTCTCAGACCTAGGAAGAGAGCATCTGAGTTGCTTCCTACACCTAGGAATTGGCCTCAAGTTAACTTTAATGAACCTAAACTATTAGGCTTTATAGGATATAAAGTTGGAATGACTCATATTTACTTTATTGATGATTGGCCTAACTCTCCTACAAACGGAAAAGAAATTTATATGCCAGTTACCGTTGTGGAGACACCACCAATTATTCCCTTATCCATTAGAGCTTATGTCATGGATCCTAAAGGAGAGCCTAGTGTACTAACTGAGTATTGGGCTTCTATTCCCTCTCAACCAGAGGTATTTAGGAGAATTAAATCTTTCTCTATTTTACAAAAAGATGAGGAGAGTAAGAAAAAATTCCAAGAGAATATGAATAAAAGATTTGAGTTAATAAAATCCAATCTTGAAAGGATTTTATACTTTAGAGTTTTGGTAGCAACACAGCCTAGAAAAATTCCGTCGTTAGGAAAGAAAGCTCCGGATCTAGTAGAAATACAGATTGGAGGAGGGGATAAGGCTAAACAACTGGAGTATTCTTTAAGTATATTAGGTAAGGAAATAAATGTAAAAGATGTATTTAAGGAGGGTCAATTAGTTGATATAATTGGAGTTACTAAGGGTAAAGGGTTTGCCGGTGTCATAAAGAGATATAATGTTATAGAATTGCCAAGGTGGCATAAGCATAGAAAGGGAAGTAGAAAAATTGGTACCAGAGGACCTTCATTGGGCACACCTAGTTATACCCCGCAACCTGGTCAATTAGGATTCCATAGGAGAACTGAATACAATAAGAGAATTTTGAAGATTTCTGATGATCCAAAAGAGATAAACCCGTTGGGAGGATTTGTTAGATATGGGATAGTAAGAAATACGTTTTTAGTAATACAAGGTTCAGTATTGGGAAGTAAGAAGAGGCCAATATTCTTAAGGTACCCAGTTAGGCCTTCGTATGTTTTTGAAGGGGTGCCTAAGATAACTTACGTGAATTTAAACAGTCAACAAGGGTGATGTAGATGTACGTGGAACTAGTTCAAAAGAATTCAGCTGTTTTAGATCTAGAAGGAAAAAAAGTAAAAGATATAGAATTACCATTGATTTTTTCATATCCCGTCAGAAGCGACTTGATAAGACGCGCATACTTATCCTCATTTACGAAATCTTTGCAACCAAAGGGAAGAGATCCAATGGCTGGAAAGAGGACTACTGCTGAAAGTTTTGGTATAAATTTAGGATTAGCTAGAGTTCCTAGAGTTAAAAACTCTGGAGAAGCCGCGTTGGCACCAAATACGGTTGGTGGTAGATTAACCTTCCCACCTTCTCCGTTTGAGAAGATTACTGAGGAGATTAATAAAAAGGAAATGAAACTAGCCATAGTGAGTGCAATAAGTGCCACATCAGAACCTTTATTTGTGAGGAAAAGAGGTCACATATTTAATGAATCATTAATGCTGCCTATAATAGTAGTTGATGATATAGTTAATATGAAATCTACAAGCGAAGTTGAAGAGCTATTTAATAAGATAGGAATTTTAGGAGATATACAGAGAGTGAAGGAGAGAATAAAAATAAGATCAGGGAAAGGAAAAATGAGAGGCAGAAAATACAAGAAACCAATTGGTCCATTAATTGTGATTCATGCTTATAAGGCTCCTATCATTAAGGCCGCTAGAAATTTAGCTGGGGTTGATGTTGCAAATGCTAAAAATTTAAGCGTTATCCACTTAGCTCCGGGTGCTCATCCAGGTAGGCTTACAATTTATACTGAGTCTAGTTTACAGATTCTCCAGAATAGATTAGGTGGAAGATTGGTGATTTAAATGATTAAGATGGCTCTTTCAACTGAGAAGGCATTAAAATTAATAGAGTCATATAATACGCTAGTATTTATTGTAGATAGAAATGATACTAAAAGAGATGTGAAGAAATATGTGGAGAAGATGTTTAGTGTCAAGGTGGTAAAGGTGAATGTAGTAACAACACCTCAAGGTGAGAAAAAGGCATACGTAAGGTTATCTTCTGAGTATAAGGCGAGTGATATAGCACATAGGTTAGGGATATTGTGAGGTGGTATGAATGGGTAAAAGACTATTACAACAAAGAGCAGGTAAAAATTCACCAAACTTTAGGAGCCCTAGTTGGTTAAGATTAGGTAAGGTCAGGTATCCGAATATAACGGGGCACTTTGTTGGAAAGATAATCGATATTCTTCATAACCCAGGTATGAATGAGCCAATAGCCTTAATAAAATTGGAAAATGGAATAAAATTCTATGCTCCAGCTGTTCAAGGCTATGTAATTGGGCAAAAAATAGAGTTCGGTAAAGGTTCTCAAGTAGTTACTGGAAATATTATTGAGATAGGGGATGCTAATGAAGGTACAATTGTATGTAACATAGAAGAGAACTTTGGTGATGGTGGAAAATATGCTAGAAGTGCTGGATCTTATGGAGTTGTGATTGGAAAAAGTGGAGATAAGGTTCTGGTAAGATTACCGTCTGGAAAAATAAAAGCGGTCTCTAATAAGGCAAGGGCTATGGTTGGAGTAATTGCTGGTGGAGGAATTACAGAAAAACCATTACTTAAGGCTGGGGCTAATTACCATAAATACAAGGTTAAAGCTAAAAAGTGGCCGATTGTTAGAGGAGTAGCTATGAATGCTGTAGATCACCCTCATGGTGGTGGTTTGCATCAGAGTGTGAGTAGGTCATCTACTGTATCAAGAAATGCGCCACCTGGAAGAAAAGTCGGACATATAGCTGCAAGGAGAACAGGGAGGAAGGAAGGAAAGTGAGTTTTTATAAGTTAGTTATGAATAGGTGATAAAAGATGTCAGTAGAATTACCACCTGAATGGAAAAACTATAGATATAGGGGAAAAAGTATAAACGAGCTAGTTACTATGCCAATGGATGAGTTTATAAAGTTATTACCAGCTAGGCAGAGAAGGTCTTTGAAGAGAGGTTTTACTGACGCTCAGAGGCGTTTATTAGAAAAAATAAGAAGACATAGGAGGGAAGGAAAGGTTAACAAGACTATAAAGACTCATGTGAGAGATTTAGTGATATTACAGGAGTTTATAGGACTTAAGTTAGCTGTATATAATGGCAAGGAGTTTGTAGAGTTTACTGTAACTCCAGAGATGATAGGACATTACCTAGGTGAATATTCGATAACTACGAAGAAGGTTGAGCATGGCGAACCAGGTTTAAAGGCTACAAGATCAAGCTTATTCCTAGCCATGAAGGGTTGATTAAGATGGGTAACTGGGTTTATCCTCAATTAAATGTGGATGAGTTAAAGATATCTAAAGCCGTTCTACGAGATGTTCAAGTATCTATAAAGGATTTATACAATGTTTGTAGGGTTATTAGGGGGATGA
>NZ_QIMI01000076.1:0-8256 GCF_007050195.1 Sulfolobus sp. B1
AACATAGGCTAGCAAGCATGGACTCACACTTCACATGAAACTCAACAGGGAACACGATAACGAGATGGCTAAAAATATTCTTCAACACAATTTACTCGAAATCTATTGGCATAAGTTAGAATATGGGGGGTGGATGAAATTGTTGTCCACATACAGTTTAACTTTCAGAAAACTTGTCGTCTCCTCTTTTCCAAACCACTTTACAATCGGTTTTTCTCTTTATCATTAAGACTCTATGCATTGGGATTATTGTATCATCATTTAAATATATGTAGTTTCTATCTATTTTGTCAATGTTTTCAAAAGGTATCTCACTTATACCTGTAGAGCTTATCCTATCTTTGATTATTAATACGTATTCGCTTATCCTTTCTTTTTCTTTCCAAATAACTCTATTTATGGCATCTCTTATATTCATTGAATTAGAGTTGGAAAAAGTTATTTTTAAGCTGATGCTACTAATTGATCTATCTTCTTCATAAGTTCTGACTCTACATGAACATTCCACAGCATTTCCGGAACATCTACAACTAGAAATAATTCAGAAAGTAATAGTACCTCAATAGCTGTAACAGCTAAGTTCTGTATCCACTTCCCTATTCCTGCCGTTACTTTCAATCCTTGAGGTGTATTCTCAAAGGTGAAAGTTAGAGCTCTATCTGCAGCTATAATATCGCGTAGTATACCTCCCTTTTGTGCTTGTAAAATTGCCTTATTTCCTTCTACTTTTTGTTGTACTTTCCAGCCGTTGCTTTGAAGATATGTTGAGAATTCATTTACTAATTTGTTTACGTCTACTTGTTTAGGATAAATTTTTTCCTTTTTAAAAGGATTCATATTAGTATTGTATAATATTCATATTTAAAATTTTTCGTAAGTTCATCAACGGTAAAAGGTTATCTTTTTATTACTATTTCTCTAATTTTTTATAAATAGTTTTATTGAAGCAATTGGTTTTCTTCAAGAATACTTTTTAGACTTGAGTATAGAATTATTTTTAAACAACCATAAGATTCTGATCGCTTACAATAATACGAAATCTTAACGTAATAACAACTGTTGTATATGCGAAAAGTATAATAGTGAAATAACACATTAACATAAATGATATAAATTTTACTTACTACTATACAAAAATTCCGATATGGTTAACATCCGTCCCTAGAAAATTACTTTAAAATAATACGTATCATAACTACCAGTGAATATTTGTGTTTCCGACTTCCTCCCCACCATGAGTGGCGAGGCTTTCATCACTTTGTGAAATTTAGAAGCCCTGAATAAGACTTTTAACGCTTAATGTAATATTTCATTATACATGATAAACCTACTAATATTAATTTCACTATTTTTAGTTGCATCTTTAATGGTAGCAATCATAGTTATAATACTATATTATATGGAGAAAATAAAGACGTACATTGGAGTTTTCTTCATATATTTCTCTCTTGCAATGATGCTTACAATGTTTATAGGTGCATCGATATATCTTTTCTCGCCATCATCAACTTCTTTGGCTATAGCTTTCGGAGTTAACATGGCAATAATGATTTCCGCTTTGGCGTATTTTTTTATAATAGCTGAAGAAATTGCTAAAATAAGATTTAATGGTCAAAGGATACATGTAGTATTTTTCTCAATATTAGTAGTAATAAATGAAATATTAATGGGGACTACGTTCGGATTAGCAGAATTCGGGAGTGTACGCTTTTCTACCCCTTATGATGCATTCTATAACTCCGTAAACAGTTATTGGTTCTTCTACCCAATGATGGCTGAAATGTTAGCGTTTTATCTCATTCACTACTTAAGAGGATTAACGTTTAGAGAGATCTTTCCATTAATAGGAGTAGCGGCATTTCCACCAACTGCTTTCAATTATACAGATTGGTTCTACTCTGCTGTTGTATTATCATTAGGATTTTCAGCTTTAGGAATATTATCATCTAAGCGATTATTACGATATATTTACTCTGCACTAGCTTTAACGATATTACTAACACTTATCAATCCTATTCCGTATGATGCACTTATTATAACATCAATGATAATATATTATAATTATATCTTAACTTCCACACTAACCAAACATTGAGGTTAGATTAACATAATCTGGTAAAATCTTATTCGTACCAAACTTATTTAGCCTCAGCTCATCAACACTATGTTTATCTACCTCTTCTAACATTTTCCTTAAACTACCAATAATGCTTAACTTATATTGTTCATCTTCATTAAATTCCACATCCCTATCAGAGTGATAATATGGGATTAGATCATCATTGTAAAGTACTACAGCCGGAATACCATGTTGAATAAAGCTAAAGTGGTCTGAGAAAGGTGTTGGCATTTCTATCCTTTTTAGCTTAAAATATTTAGAGAAATCCCATAAGCTAGGTATTGCAGAGAAGACAACTCTATTAGGAAATAACGCGTCTAAAACTATTGCAATACTTACACCATCCTTAGGATACTGAAATGAACCAGCACAGCACCTAGGACCTTCCTCTGAAGAGAAGAAGACTACTTTCATACCATGATTTCTTACCATTATTTCTTTACTATAAATAAGAGAAAGTAAAGTATCAACGGAAAACAAATTATCATGATAGCCGGTTAGCCAATGATCTATATGAGCACCAATTAAAATATAATCGTCTTTTCCTTCTCTCAATTCTACTTCAAGATTGTAAGATATAGTATCTTTTAATTCAGATTCAGCCTCTATTTCTATCACAGTTCCCTTTTCTAGCTTTTGGGGTATCATCAAGATGGGGATATTTACATCTCCTAAAGTGATCCTTCTCTTTAAAGAGTTCTCATAAAATATTAGTGCTTCTGCTCCTTGCTCTATTGCCACCTTGTACAGATCCTTTACCTTAAAAGGATGATTTGGAAAAGAAAATTGCAAAATATTACTACCCACTCTCCCCTTAACACTTCCACGAGAATAGGGAAATAACGTAAAGTCTTCAACTTCTTTATTATTAATCAAGAGTTTCTGAAACTTTATAGCCCATTCCTTCGTGTTTACTGGTAATTGTCTAATGCTTATTCCCTCATCAAACTCTAGGCTATCCTTTATCATTTTTAGTGCTTTTTTCTCCTTTTCTGAGCCGTGGATTATTTCACCTAACCTATATATTTTGGACGTTAACTCTAGCACAAAATTAAGCTATCAAAATATATTAATAAACATTTTTGAACATGTTCATGATTTCAAGAAACATTTATAATTTTGTTACTTAGTTGTATTTCAATGATATTGATATCTGCAATCGGATTTGAGGAAAAATTTCTCGTAAGATGCTTTCTTAGGAATGGTAAAAATAACATAGATAAGGTTATATTAATTAAACCTGAGGGAGAGGAGAATCCTAAGACTAGGGAAGCAATAAATAATTTTAAGAAGCTACTAGATGAAGCTTCTATACCCTTAGAAATCTTAGAGGTTAATCAGCTTGACCTAATATCTACAATTGTAAAAATATCTAAGAAAATATTATCTATAAAAAAGAGAGATTTCTTACTAAACTTGTCAAGTGGCATGAGAATATTAAATTTCGAAATATTGGCTACGTTTTTAATGTTAGGATATGACGCCAAGGTTGAGATTGAGGCAGAAAACCTAACTGGTGTCGTTACGTTCGAGTTAAAGGAAATAGTAAATGATGAGCTAGACGAAAAGGAAGTGGAAATCATAAATGCAATAAAAGGTGGTCATAAGAAAGTCAGAGATATAGCAAAGGTAACGAATATACCACTGTCTACGGTATCAAAGAAGATTAATAATTTAGCTGAAAAGGGTTATTTAGAAAAAGGAAAGGAGATAAAATTAACCAAGAAAGGAGAAATAATATCACAAGTATACTAGGAGGGAAAGTTTTCTCCTATTACCTTACCGTTTAATTCTATTATAAAGAACACTACTATGTAAGGATATCCACCATAATTTACGTTCAAAACACTATCATTAGTCGGAACCACTATGGGTAGTCCGTATATATAAAATGAGTTATTCAAAAAGTTCTCAGTGGCATTGAACATCACTGGTAAGGACTGATTAGTAAATGAGAAGTTTAAAAGAAATGGCGGAGAATATGAGGAAACATTGTATGTTATGTTAAGTATGATAGGCAAATTAGTGAATTCCCCTTCAGATGCGTTATACTCAATATTAAACGAAGATAAGTTTAACTGGTTAATTGAACTTCCCTTTAAGAGCACTGATACGTTCATATCTAGCCATCCTAGAAATATTTTTGATCCTCCTACTCTCATGAAATTGTCACTGCTATAATTATAGTTAATACTATATACATAATAGTAATAATATAGATAGCTATTACCAATTGAATGTATTTTTTCCACGTTATTAATCGTTGGCTTAACCCATAATTCACTATAATTTCCTACTATATAATACCCGCTCTGATTAGTTACATTATAAGTGTAAACTGTCATACTTAATGGAACATAACCGCTCTCACTGACATTGATATTAATCACATATCCGTCAGGATAATTAACTGGACCATAAGAATAGTAATTGTAAGTTGTATTGTAATAAATATGAAAGCTCCCAACTGGTTGAGATTCTAGCAGTCCATTCTGATAATAGTTAGCATAAACGGTACCATTCCAACTAGCCTGACCAGCATAAATCAAATAAACCTTATTATCCCTTATATCGACTGCCTTAATTACAGTAACATTTTCGAAATACTTAACATTAACGGTATAATAATTTACCACAATTCTGGTCGGAGGAGTACCAGTAGGCGGAATTGTACTATTAAATAATGGAGGCGTTTTATTGTATATTAACTCTACACTAGTGACATTTTTAGGACCTAACAGATTTGAAGAACTGCTTTTTATAGTCAATATACTATCGTTACCTATTTGAAAAACAGTGTAATTTTGGCTCGTTTCTCCAGCTTGTAACGTCTTAGTGGATGGGGGGAATAGGACTAAACTAAAGGTAGAGCCACTCTCAGTGACAAATATTATTTGACCTGTGGTAATGTTAGGTCTTATAACTATTGCTTGACCGGGACTTAAAACTACTCCTTGCTTAGTTATAGATCCGTTAGTGAATATCACTAAACTCTTCACGGGAAACATACGATATAATCCATTGAAGGAATACTCAAATACGTTTGTAATAGTGTAAACTCCTTCCATGTCAAGTAGATAAACATGAGGTATAAACGATATTGTGTTATTCTTTAATTCCTCAACCACCCAGTAATAACCGACTTTAGCTTTGGAAAGTATTTGGTTATTTTCTACATTTTGAGAGCTTAAATATTCTCTTTCATTTTGGGCGTTAAAGATGATAACTCCAGTGACAACTGAAAATAAAATGATAACAACTATTGCTAAAGCAATTAATCCAAGAGTATCCTGCATCTATGATAAAAATATACATTAAGAGAGTATAAATATTATTATTTTTCTTTCAACTATATAGAAAATAGTTTTAGTATTATAGGCTCTAACACGTTAAAGAAGTGGACGGAAAGTAAGGCTATTGCTAAAGTTATAGTTGGTAATATCATGTACTTCACAGTTCCGTATAACGCCTTAGTAACCAATAATCCTATCGTAAATGAAGACATGAATATGAAAGAGAACATCTCTAGTAAGTTAATTGGAGATAATATTACTTGACTAATTATGTTAGGAAATTGTATACCGAAAGTACCGGGAACATCAAATAAGGTAAAAGAACCCATAATCACTACTGAAATTAATATTGTAGCGATTAGAAGTATGGGTGTTAAAACTCCTAAAACTTGATACGCTCTCATTCTTGAAAATGCCTCCCTCTTAGATTCGATAAAGTTCTGGGTAAACTCAGTTAAGTACTCTAAAAGATCAGGTCTAACGGCTCCACTCTCTATTAGTATTTGAACTGTAGATAAGGCAAACTTTCCTAGCCAACTACGTGTTGTAATTTTAGCTCTAGTTAAAGGTATTCCCATGTTGTTTTGCCTTACAAGTTCATTTAAAACCCTATTAAACTCAGCCCTATATCTCTTCTCTTCTGCTAAAGTTCTTATAGCCCTAACCATATCATAACCTATCTTCCTAAACTCAGTAACATCACGCAAAAATTGGGGAAGTGAGGCTTCTACATCACTTATCTCCTTAACTTGTTTATATGAGAATATTGTAAATAATAAGCTAAAAGTAAATAAACTTAATCCAATTGTGTAGAAAATCTTTCCTATAAATACTTCTACAATACCACCTATTACGAATGATGCTAAGAACGCTATGAGAACTTGAATAATACTTAACCTTATATCGTCCATATACCTAGGTCTGTTAGCAGTCGTTATAGCGTAAAGAATTGTGCCAAACAGTATGGGTATTACGAGTAGAAACACTATTACAGCACCGTTCGTGAAAAAGGCTAAGGCTATAAGAAACATCGGAAAAATTAGGAATAATATCACTATTAATTCACCAAGAAAGGCTGTCCTTTCTGAATAAACTCTCCACCTAAATTGTAACCAATTTAAAAACTCTCTAGCTTTTTGAAAAAGATAAGCCTCAATCTCACCTCCACTTCTGATTATTGAAGTATATCCAGCTAAAAACCACGAATAGTCCCTGTTTAGCGTTATTCTAGCTCTGTGCTCTAAAGCGTCTAAAGGAGATTTCCCAAAGAAATCTATATCCCTTAAGATTAGTAATGCTTCCTTCCTTATGGCTTTAAACAATGGAAACTCTACGACTTTCTTCATGGCTTCATAAATGTTACTCCCCCCAGCTGAAATTATTGTGATTAGAACAACAAAAAATGGTAGTTCATCTTGTAGATTATCTCTCATCTCTCTTGCTCTGCTTTTGTAAGCCTGGTCTGGATAAAGTAGAAAAATTATAGGGACTAGGAGAAGTACGAAAGGAATAGGAGAGAGTAAGGCTAATGCCAAGGCAATTGATAACGGGATAACAATTAGTAATGATATTAGAAAGTAAGCTGTAAAGCTAATTCCTATTTGCAGTGGGCTCTTTAAATCTGCACTAGCGTTAACATATCTCTCAATTCTACGCCTTATCCAATACGCTAGATTACTTAATCTACTACTAGTTATTATTCTAGATTGAAGTATAGTTGAAATCGGAACTCCAGCTTCATACTCACCTCTAACCCTAGTGTAATTAACAGTAAACGTAATAGCTAAGAGTACAATTCCTCCTATGAAAAGCCCTAGTAACGAGGCCTGCAATACCAAAAGAAATCCCAAAGCATCGCCAAGAGCTACTGAAGAGCTTATCACAATATATCTAAATAAACTGGAGAAAACGTATAGGAAATGACCCTTAAAAAGAGTTAAGATTAAGTCTAATACTCCAGAAAGTATCACTAAAATTAAATCGTATGATACTATATTAGCAAATTTTAATTTTCCCCCTCTATCCAATACTATCACCGTTTACGTAATACCTTACTAAAGCCTTAGCTAACTCATCATAGTCTGATATACCCTTTTCACCTAATCTCCTCAAAAGTAAGATCCTCCTATCAATTTCTTCATATAATCTTTCCTTAGTCCAACCTAACAATTCTCTCGCCTTATCTAATTGAACACTATTTAACTCCTCTGGACTATTTGGTATGAAAAAGTCCTTACTATAATCGTACTTAAAGATCTCCTTAAAATCATTACCAACGTTCTCAACTATCGATACTATTTTCCTATTAGCTTTTTTGTTTCCATGCTCTTCTATTCTCTTTATTGAAGCGACGACTGAGATTAATTGTCTAAACTGTTGTGAAAGATCTGGACCTAATAACCCACTTATCCTAGTTATTACATCAACATGATTTGAGCCGTGAAAGGTCGTGAGTCCCCCATGACCACTAGCCACAGCTTGCACTAACCATTCTATTTCTTTACCTCTAACCTCTCCTACGATTATATAGTCTGGTCTATACCTCAGTGAAAGTTTAACTAGATCATAATACGTAATCTCCCTCCCACTACCATAAGAAGATGGTCTAGTGTAGAACTGAATCCAATACTTATGCGGAAGTTTCAGCTCTGGTGTATCTTCAATTGTTAAGTATTTTGATAGAGGGTTGAGGAGCATTAGCAATGAATTTAATGTGGTAGTCTTTCCACTTCCAGTTGGACCTACCAAAAACATAAACAACTTAGCCTCAGCTATTATCCATAAATAAACTGCCATTAATTCACTTAACGTATTATACTTGTATATTAGATCAACTATAGTTAA
>NZ_QIMI01000077.1:0-8235 GCF_007050195.1 Sulfolobus sp. B1
AGGGGTTAGCTTAGTTATTAAGGAGAACAATAGGACAGCAACAGCTTTTTATGAACAAGGAGGAAGCGGAGGTCTAGAACTATTAGATAAGATGAATTTGGAAGAGTTTATAAATGAAAAGGCTAGGGCGGTGACAGAGGTTTTAAGAAAGGGTAAATCGTTTGGAGAAAGGGTTACAGATGTAGTTCTAAGTAATATGTTGTCTGGAATAATGGCTCATGAATCGGTTGGACATCCGTTTGAAGCTGATAGAGTTTTAGGTAGGGAGTTCGCTCAAGCTGGTTTCAGTTATTTAAATAGCTTTAAGGGTAAAATAGGTAGTGACGTAGTAACGGTAATAGATGATCCCACTATCCTCGGAAGTGGTGGTTTCTACAAAATTGATGATGAGGGAATAGAGGCAAGACCCAAGTACTTAATAAAGGATGGAAATGTAAATGAACTGCTTCATGATAGATTTTCATCTGTTAAGTTTAATACTAAAAGTAATGGATCCGCTAGGTCAGCTGGATTTGATAGGGAACCCCTCATTAGAATGTCTAATACATTTTTCAAGCCTGGGAATATGAGCTTTGATGAGCTAATAGAGGACGTAAAAGAAGGTGTATATATAAAGAGTTATATGGAGTGGAACATTGATGATATGAGGTTAGGTCAGAGGTATGTCGGATTGGAGGCTTATGAGATAAAGAATGGTGAGATTGGTGAACCAGTTTTGTTCCCAGTACTTCAAGGCAAAACTTACGAATTGTTGCGATCTATTGATGCAGTAGACAATACGTTGGTCTTCTACCCCGGGACTTGTGGAAAGGGAGATCCGGATCAAGGTGTCCCTGTTTGGTTAGGTGGACCAAACATGAGATTAAGGAATGTTAGGATAAAGGTGATGGTAAATGAATGAGGAAATGGTAAAATACGTTCAAGAAATTGGTGGAGAAGAGACTGGTTTACTAAGAGTTACAACTAAGTCGATAATTATCAAAATAGTTGAGTCTAAAATAGCTACGATCCAGCGATTAAATAGTCAGTACTATTTCTTATCTGTGAGGAAGGGTAATAGGGGATATATGGGAAGGATAGGAAATCTAAATGAAAAGCCACAACTTAATCCAATGGATTTCTATCCAATTATGACTAAGAACGAAAGAGAATATAAGTTAGTGAGGCAAAGCAATATACAATCGCTATTTGATGATCTTTCCCCCCTTCTCTCCTTGTTAACTGAGTCAGAATATCCACTATATGGTATAGTATCATTAGATAGTGTAGAGAGAGCTTTAGTTAACTCTAAGGGGTTTAATGGTTTAGAGAGCAATTACTCCATCAGCGGATATTTCAGGGCTAAGAATAAGGATTTCAGTGGGCAATGAGCTTTCTCTTCAAATAAGTTTGAACCATCAATTGTAAAGGAGTCAATAAAGAGGGCTAACGAGCTAGCTTCAATTACTGGTAATTACCAACTCTCTGATGGAAAGTATACTGTAGTTTTATCGCCATTGGTTATGGGAAATCTAATGGAAAGTGTTGCTAGGATGGCTTCTGGATATTCAATAATCTCCGGTATGTCAATGCTGAAGCCAGGTGAAAAAACAGCCTCAGAAATCTTCACCCTATTGGATACTCCAAAAGAAGATAGACCAAACGCGTGGGGATTTGATGATGAGGGGACCTTCACTTATAATAAACCAATAATAGACAAAGGTGTGTTCGGTACCCCTCTACTGAATAATGAAATAGCTCAGATCTTTAAGACAAATACTACCGGAAATGCTGGTTGGATATTCCCATCAGCATGGAATTTAGAGGTTAAGGAAGGGGATGTCAGTTTTGAATCGTTATTGTCGGGTAATAACGTAGTTTTCATAAATAACGTATGGTATACTAGGTTCCAAAACTACGCTGAAGGAGATTTCTCCACAGTTTGTAGAGATGCTACAGTAGTATATAATGAAGGCAAACCCTTAGGTGTAGTTGGCAGGGTTAGAATAGCTGATAACCTTAAAAGGTTATTATTAAATATAGAGAACTTGTCTAAAGAGAGGTATTCAGTGAGATGGTGGGATGCTCCAATGCAAGGTGTATATCCTTATGCTTTAGTTAAAGATGTCAGATTGACGTTAGCCTAGATGATGAACCGTGTTTCAGCTTAGAGGTGAAGAGAATCGCTGTGCTGATGAGAAATCTTTAATCTAAGATAACATTACCGAATCATAAACTATTTTTCCTATCAAACGCTTCTTTAAAGTGGTGAAGAATTTTTGCTTTTAGATGTTGAGACTAATGAGGATCTCGAGCTCGTAAAGAACTCCTTATCCCAACTTCTGTCCCGAGAATGGAACATTTACGGAAGTAAAAAGCATGAGGTACCTAAAGACAAAGTACTTGATCTTTTCAATAAGTTTAAGGATCTTGGAATATTTCAATTTGTTAAAGAGGATTTCACTAACGCTTTAATTATAAACGAAATAATAGGTGAGAACTTGCTCCCCGGTATCATTGCTACTACCGCAATGGTGGGAGAAGATAATCCCATAACTGTTGGAACTGAATACGTTCCGGAAGCTGAAATAGCTAACTTTATATTAACTCCACATGGGATTGCTGATAAAGATAAAGTTAAACTTAAGAGAATTGAATCTCCAGATCCATCAATCAATATGTATAAGGTAATAAGTGGTGAATGGAGTAAGTCAGAAATAGATTTCGACAGAGTGATGTTGATGGCTTCAGCTCAGATTGTCGGACATGGTGTAGCATGTATGAGGGAGATAATTGAATATTCTAAAAATAGGACAGCATTCGGGAAACCCATAGGTAGTTATCAAGCTATTAAACACAAAATAGTCGATGACGTCATCTCGTTAGAGTTGGTTAGGTCTAGGTATTTAACCATTAAGTCCCCCTCAAATGCAAAAAGTATTCTAGAACACGCTTTCAGGAAATCATTTAGGGCGATACTGGACTCGATCCAAATGCATGGAGGAATAGGATTTACTGCAGACTTAGACCTACATCTACATCTTAAGAGAATAATAGCTTTAGAAAAAATCTTTCATGTTTAACCTTTCTTATTGCAAACTATCTCCATCCTTAACGTCATAACTTCCTCTCCCGACTGGTTCATAACTCTTGTCATTAAGTATACCCTTCCATCCTTTTCCCTCTCCTTCTTGTCAGTAACCTCTACTACACATTTTAGTGTATCCCCTATTTTAACTGCCCTTTTTGCATCGAATTCTAACTTAGCTAACGCTACGAAACCTTCTCCAAAAGGATCAGCAGGTAACTGATACGTTAATCCAACCGCTATTGACGCTGTTAATAACCCGGGTACTATCCTCCCCTTAAATCTAGTCCTCTTTCCATACTCCTCATCTAAAAATAGAGGGTTTAATGCTCCAGTCATTCCCGTGAATATTACTACATCTGCTTCAGTCACAGTTCTACCTTTAGTCTCCCATTTTTGACCTAACTGAAAATCTTCGAAGTACATGATTAAGAAAAAGTGTTAATAGTATTTATAGATTAGTCTTCAACTTCTTATGAATCTTAAGATACTTAAAAGCTTAAAGAACTGACCTCCTTCCCTAAAGGCTAAAGTTTTTGCTAAGGTATTACTTCAGCTTTTTCTTATCTAGATGATTTTTAAAAAGGTATAATAATATATATTAACGTGATTAAGATTGAATGAAGAAGATTTCAGAAGACAATTGAGAGAGTGGATAGAAAATAATGCCATTGAGTCTCTCAAAGGAAGGAAAATCTTATTTGAAACTGTTGAGTTCGATGATTACAATTTACTGAGACAGTGGCAGAGAAAGCTTTATGAAGCTGGTTATTTAGGAATAACTTGGCCTAAGGAGTATGGTGGACAAGGTCTAGATCCCATTTACGAGGTAATAGCTTACGAGGAGTTCATAAGGGCTGGATTGCCATATGGTAGAAGCCTAGGTTCCATTGGTTTAATGGTTTCAGCTCCAGCTATATTAAAACACGGAAATGAAGAGCAAAAGAAAAAGTATTTACCCAGAATATTAAGGGCTGAGGATATCTGGTGTCAAGGGTTCTCTGAACCTCAAGCTGGCTCAGATTTAGCCTCAATAAAGACTAAGGCTGAGGATAAGGGAGATTACTTCTTAGTTAATGGTCAAAAGATATGGAGTAGTTACGCTCATCTAGCTGATTATATGATATTGCTAGCTAGAACTGGAGAGGATAGGTATAATGGTTTAACTATGATGATTGTGAACATGAAACAAGAGGGTATTAGGGTCTCACCAATTAATCAGATGACTGGAAAAAGTGATTTCAACACTGTATATTTCAATAACGTTAAGGTGCCAAAGGAGAACGTTATAGGGAAAGTAGGAGAAGGATGGAAGGTAGCAATGACGGTATTAAATCACGAGAGGTTTACGTTAGGGATAACTATGCTTTTCTCGTCTAAGATAGCGTTAGAGAGACTAAGTGATGATAGGTTAAAGGAGTTAAGAGAAGATGTTGAGGGGTTGTACGGCTTTTATCAAAGGCTCTTGGTTAAATTGAGAAAAGGGGAAGATATAGATGTAGAGGGGGCAATACTTAAACTAGTTTCATCAGAGTTACTTCAGAAGATATACGAATTTGCCGTTTCAAATTATAACTTAGAGTATATAATGAACGAGAAGTGGTATTTAGGTATGCTAGCTTCAAGAGGAAGAACTATCGCCGGGGGAACATCAGAGATTTTGAGAAATTTGATCGGTGAAAGGGTTCTAAAATTGCCTAAGTGATAAAGGAAAGACAGAATCTAAGCCCTTTAGGAAGAGCTGACCTCCTCCCCGCCCTGAAGGGCAAGGCTTGTCCTTCCTTTGTTAGTAGAACCTTATAGCGTTTAACATTTCCTTCTTGATTCACAAATATTTTAAAATTTTTATAAAATTAAATTCAAAAGATCTACCAATTAACTTAAAATGACTTCCTTCTTATAAACTAGTATTTACTTAAGCGAAATTTACAAAAATTTTAAAAGATATATTGTGTATAATAACCTAATGAAAGTTATTGATATTAAAGGAGTATGGAAGCTTTACGGAAAACTAATAGCTAACGAAAATATATCAATGTCAGTCGAGGAGGGAGAAATAGTATCGTTACTAGGTCCTAATGGTGCTGGAAAGACTACTCTAGTTAAGCAAATTTATGGAGAGTTAACTCCCAGCAAAGGTGAGATTAAGGTATTGGGAAAGAAGCCTTCTGATAGAAACGTGAAGAAGCTCATAGGCGTAGTTCCTCAAGAGTGTGAGCCATATGGCGATTTAACGGTTTGGGATAACATATATTATATGGGAAAGTTAAAGGGGGTGGATAAGGAAGTCATTAAGAATAGGGGTGAGGAATTGTTAGATAAGCTAGATTTAAAAGATAAGAGGAATACCTTGGCTAGAGACTTATCTGGAGGGCTAAAGAGAAGGACGTTAATTGCTATGGCTCTAATAAATGATCCAAAGCTCTTAATTCTGGATGAGCCAACTACTGGCCTTGATCCAGAGGCTAGAAGAGAGGTCTGGGACATTTTGCTGAAAATGAAAAAGGAGGGTAGAAGTATGTTATTGACCACTCATTACTTAGAGGAGGCTGAAAGATTAGCTGATAAGATATATTTTCTCAGTAGGAAAATAATAGCTGAGGGAACCCCTTCCCAAATAAAGGAGAAGTTTGCAGAGTGGTATGAGGTAATAGATTACTCTACTGGTAAGACTTATAAGGTAAGGGGGGAGGAAGAATTGAAGAGCCTTATACTGAAATTGAATGGAAAGTTTGAGGTAAGGATGCCTAGTTTAGAAGAGATTTATTTACAGGTGATCAAAAATGCTGAGTGAGTTCTTTAACTTAATTGTAATGCAATTTAAGATGGTTAAGGCTTATTTACCAGCGTTTCTTTTCTTCTCAATACTCTTTCCAATTGGTTTCATGTTAGTGTTTGGAAACATCTCTATAAAATCGCTGACTCCCTATATAGTAGCTGGTACTATAACGTTCTATATATCAGTAGGTGTTTTGACGTCAGTAGCACAATCTTTAGCTTTTGAGAGAAATGCAGGAAGGTTTTCATTAATGATAGCCACTGGAATACCTAGAGAGTTATACGCTATAAGTATAGCTTTAAGTAATGGTTTAGGCACGTTAATAATGGTTCCCATAATCTTGATCTTAGGAGAGTTCTTGTTACATGTAAGAATACTGTCAATTCCATACTTAATAGTTTCCCTATTAGCGTCGATATTTATGGGTTCTATGTTAGGAATGACACTTGGATTAGGGATAAGAAACTTATATGCAGTCAATCAGTACTCAACAATTATAGGCTTCGTTCTGTCCTTCTTCGCCCCAGTTTATTTCCCGCTCTACTTCATTCCATTACCCTTCAGATATCTAACCTTTTTAGAGCCTACTACATACGTTTCTCAAGCCCTATATAACGCTCTAATAGGAAACCCTTCATCACTCTTATGGTGTTTAGGAATAATAGTTTATGCAATTATCTTCGTCCTTCTAAATAGATTTGTGTTAAGAAGACAGTAACTTTCTACCATGTTGTGAATGTCATCCTTATAGGGTTCCCCTCATCGACTCTATTTTTAGGGATAATCTTAAGGACCCTATGGTCATTATTTTTCCAAGTCCCTTACCTTATGAGATAGAGAGGTTTAAATGTTCCTTTATTTCAGTCTTGAAAGATGAGGATCATTTTATAATAGAAAGTAATCTAAAATAAAACATACTCGCCACTTTTTATTTTTGCTTGAAAGAAATTTTGGTGAAAACTTACAAAAGTAGCATCTTTATGATCTAAGTCTTTGAATTACTCTTATTATCGTCTAAAGAATGGTTTTTCATTTAACTTTAAAATCTTTAATCTAATATTTTTCCGTTAATGGGTGAGTTGACGTGAATAGAAACAAATATATTATAATAGGTTTCATAGTGATGTCTTTTAATTCTTTATATCAGTACTCGTGGAATGCATTAGAACCTCTATTAAGATCTGGCTTTGATGTAAGTTTAGTCCAAATAGCTTTAGGCTTCACTTTATTTAGTATATTTTCCTCGGCTTTTCAACCAATAGGTGGACATTTCGCTGACAAATATGGTCCAAAAATGATAGGAATATTATCTGGAGTTCTATCAGCAATAGGCTTCTTAGGTACTTACTTATCTCCCAATATTTATGTATTTTATGCAGTCTGGTCAATCGGAAGCATAGGCGAGGGTATCCTATATGGCATAGCAGCTAACTTAGCTATGAAGTGGTTCAGAGATAGGATGGGCTTTGCAACTGGTATAGTATCTATAGGTTTTGGTTTAGGATCAGCAATAGCTAATCCGTTTATAGCAATGGCTGCGGATTACAAGTTAGTTACACTAATAATAGGTTTAGCTGAAGTAATATTGTTACCAATTCTCCTTTGGTTATCTGATTATCCACCAAAGTTGGCAGGACAAGCCCCAAAACAAGTTATTCTAACTGCCAAGTTCTGGCTAATTTACGTATCGTTTGTAGGAGCAGTAGTACCTTTAACCACAATGTCATCTGAGTTGCCTATTTTAGGAAAGAATTTACCTCAGCAGGAACTAATAGCGTTAATATCAATTTTACCTCTACTTAGTGGAGGTTTGAGACCATTTTTTGGATACATCGCAGATAGGCTGGGAATAGTGAGGACAACTTTACTCCTTAACGTACTAATAACCATTGGTGCAGCTTTCCTTTTAGTTGATTTAGTTCCAGTATCTACAGTTTTAATAGGTTTTGCAGGAGGTTCTATGATTACGTTGTATTTTAACGTTGCTGGGGAAATATTTGGAACTAGATTTTCTACTGTAAATAGTGGAATCTTATATACTGGCAAAGCCTTAGGTGGAGCTTTAGGAAGCGTAGTATTCGCTATTCTCTATACGATAAGTTTGCAATTGTCAGAAATTTATACTGTAATTTGTGGTATTATAGGTGTTATAGGCATATTATCAGTAATTATAATGAGTCCTAAACAGACTAGAAAAGTACAGTAATTTTTTTCTTTCATTATTACGATTACATGTATCTTACTTAGTGTTAAGTAATACGTTAAATGATAATACGCCTAAAACAGACTAAATTTGGGATAGCCCAATTGAGTTAACTTTTCTTCCTTATATTTTTACAATACTAATTTTATTGTTGTACATTAAAAATATTAATATTAATATTTATCA
>NZ_QIMI01000078.1:0-8232 GCF_007050195.1 Sulfolobus sp. B1
GTACTTTATGGTGATTACAATAACTGGTTCGCCGTCTATGCTTTTTGGCTATTTAAGGCTTATGGTCACAATGACGTTAGAATTATGAATGGTGGAAGGACAAAATGGGCAAAGGATAATTTACCAGCTGAACAAGGACCTAAAGAGCCTCAATATCCTAAAACTACCTATAAGGTTAATAAAATTGATTGGGGTAGTCATAGAGCGTTTTTCTGGGAGGTGTTACAAAGATTAACTAAAGGAGACGTAGGAAAATCAGTAATATTAGTAGATGTAAGATCACCTAAAGAGTATACTGGTGAGATAAAAGCGCCACCAGAATACGCAGATGAGCAAACACAAGTTGGAGGTCACATACCTGGAGCAATAAGCTTTCCTTGGGCTCAAGCTGTAAATCAAGAGACCGGAGAGTTTAAGCCTATAGATGAATTAAGGAGACTATTCCAAAACGCTGGAGTATCCCCAGATAAAGAGATAATAACATATTGTAGAATTGGTGAAAGGGCAGCACATACATGGTTTGTATTAAAATATCTACTAGGTTATCCAGCAGTTAGAGTATATGATGGTTCTTGGGCTGAATGGGGTAACGTTGTAGGGGCTCCAGTGAAAAAAGGAACTGAACCATGAGAATAGTAGAAAGGGTCAAGTTAGATAAGATAGAATCTTGTGGATCCAAGAGCCCAGTCAGTATTATGATGGACGCAATAAGGAAAATAAAAGAATGTGAGGAAGGAGTAGAGATATTGCTAAATGATTACGATTGGTTATTAACGTTGAAATACTTATTGAAAATGAGCGATATGCAAATGAAGATCGAAGAGAAGGGAAGAGATGGAGATTTTGTGAAAGTCAATGTATTCAAAGATTGTTAGTAAGTAATATCTTTTTTAAGTTCATTTAAGATTAAGTTTAAATTATAGAAGATATTATGTGGTATTATGAAAAAGAAAATAGTTATTGTAGGAGGAGGTAATGCAGGAAGCGTGATTGCTAATTTACTAGCTGAAAAACTTGACGTTACCGTAATAGAACCTAATGATTATCACGTTTATCAACCAGGGTTAGTTGACTACATGATAGGATATGTTAACAGGGAAAAAATTATTAAGCCTATTAATGTATTATTAAAACCTTCGGTAAGATTAGTCAAGGCAAGGGCGAGGAAGATAATACCAGAGGATAGGGCTGTAATTACTGAAGATGAGAAGAAATATGAGGCTGACTATTTAGTTATAGCTACTGGTGGAGAGAATAAGGCATTATTTAATATAAGAGGATATCATACATTAGCTGAAGGAGACAATATTAGAGAGATAATAAATAGTCCTAAAGGCAAAAATTTCGTTATAGGCTCGTTACCCGGTGTAATAAAGTGCCCTGCAGCTCCATGGGAGATATCATTTTTATTGAAGTCTAAGTATCCAGAAGCTAATGTGACAATTTTAATTCCCGCTAAACAGCCCCCACCTATACAGCTTCCAATATCTACCTTATTTTCAAAGATAGCGTCATCCTTAGGTATAAAAATATTGAAAGGGTTTGTCATAGGTGAAGTAAATTATGATAGTAAGACAATTATATCTACGGAGGGAGAGAAGACTAATTTTGACAATTTAATAATAGATACTCCTATAATGACAACTTTCCCTGATCTTGCCGATAACTCTGGGCTAATACCAGTAGACAAACATACACTCCTTCATAGTGACGGTGTTTTCGTTGTCGGAGACGCTAATAATA
Source organism: Sulfolobus sp. B1 (assembly GCF_007050195.1). Classification (NCBI taxonomy): domain Archaea; kingdom Thermoproteati; phylum Thermoproteota; class Thermoprotei; order Sulfolobales; family Sulfolobaceae; genus Sulfolobus; species Sulfolobus sp. B1. The sequence continues at coordinate 1,744 of NZ_QIMI01000078.1, forward strand.
CACCAACACCAAAAACTGGAGCAGCAGCTCATCTACAAGCTGAAACAGTTGTAAATAACATTTTAGCCGAAGTTGAGGGTAATAGAAGTAAAGAACTTTATCGTGGAGATGCTATGTGCGCATTATATACTAGTAGAAGAGAAGGCGCATTAGTTTGGCTAAATTACGATAGAAGTAAGGTATTAGGTCCAAGTACAATTTATCGTTATATGAAGGAGATGTTCATTAACTTATATTGGTCGAGTCTTAATGGTAGCATTGACGTATTATTAAAGCCTATGATTTCTGCAATCGGAAGGGGTAAATGAGAATAATGATAGAGCTTAGACCTTAACAAAAAATATAATTGACAAATTCGGCAAATAAAAAAGTTAGTATCTTTTTTTAATTTGTTTACATTGCCTTTATGTTTTGTTTTATCTTATTTAGGGTATCTTGTGGAATAGATGTCATTCCATGTGACATCTTGGCGTGAAGAGAAAGTTCTTCTAGCAATTCTTGTTCTGATGATGCACCAACAATTTCAAATCCACAGTTCATTCCTACACTAGCACAAGCAAAACTGTATTTAGCTGATTTCTTTATGTTTTGCTTTATTTTATTTACGAGTTCAGGAGGGATGGAAGTTAGTCCATGACTAGCCTTAGCGTGAACTTTAAGCATCTCTAATAGCTCATCTTCAGTCCCAGCGTTTTGTATTTCGAATCCGCAATCCATTCCTACATCCGCACATTTGAATGAGTACTTTGCCATATATGAATATTCTCTATTGAGTATATAAGTTGGTGTATGAAAAATTCTAATCATAAGATATATACTCGGGTAGACAATTTTAATACATGGTATTTGGTTTAGGTAAGAAAAAGAAGTTCAACTTCAGTTGTAGCAGTGTTGGTATGAACTGTGGATTTGAAATAAGGGGAGCGAGTTCAGAACAAGAATTGTTAGAAATTCTGAAGGTTCATGCTAAAACAGTTCATAATCTGAGTGAGATACCGGATGATGTTTTAAATAAGATAAAACAGAATATAAAGAAAGTGTGAAGAAGTTATGGATATTGTTGACAAGAGGATTCTCTACTACCTGCTGAAAGATGGAAGAATTTCTCAAAGGAGAATAGCCTCTTTACTTAATCTAACACCTGCCAGCTTAAATTACAGATTTAAGAAATTGATGGATAGTGGGATCTTAAGAGGTTTCAAGCTTTATATAAATCCTAATTTTTTAGGAAAGTATAATCTTTATATAGCGTTTAAGAATTATAATGATATAGACGCGGACTGGATTTCTTTTAAGCTTAAGTGTTTAGAGTGGTTAAACGTTTATGGAATATATGCCTCCAATCATGACGAATTGAAGGACAAAATCACGTTCATGTCAAAGGAATTAGGTGAGCCAGTACTATCATATTTTCCGGTACAATCTATATTTAGACCATCCAACATAGATAAAATGATAATAGAAGTATTGAAGAAGGACCCTAGATTACCTTCTTCGGAAATAGCTAAAAGTTTGAACATAAGCTCAAAGATTATCGAGAAACATATACGATATTTAAGACATAAGGGTTTGATATTAGTAATTCCAGACATAGACCTAGGAAAAACTGATATAGTCATATTCTCTATGTTCTCTAAAAATATAGATGAAATAACAGTTGTTCTCCAAGAATGCAAATTATGGCAATTTACTGACGGTTACGCTGGGATTACCGTTTGTTATTCTGACAACATGGAGAGAGCTAGAAAGATAATAGCTGCAGCTAGGCAAATAGATAAATCTGCCGATGTTATGATAATTTATGACTATCTTTTTAAATAGTTCTGAATAAAAATTTCTTCTTATTTATTCAGAAAACTATAAGACAAAAAGGACGAACAAACCTCGTCATTTTGATAAATGAAGATTTCGGATTTCTTCTAACCTAGGCATGTCACCACTTATCCTCATAGTAACAAGCTACATTATGAATTAATCGTGCTTCAAATATTGTGAAACTGGGAATGAATAATGTAGTTACGTGTTGAAGAAACCTCTTTGCTTTTTCCCCCAACGTAATAAACTCCCCCAAAGGGGAGTAACGCTTTAGACCTCGATGGAACTCTCGCCCTTTAGGGAATGAGGATGCCAGAGTACTGAAAATTACTCCTAAAATAATATAGAATATAGTTGATATTTATTTTATATAAAGTAAGCTTACCATATATAGCTTATCCCGTAATTGATAATCAAAAGAATTTTGACATAAAAATTTTTACTAAGTTCTATTTAAGGTTGTATCATGGCTTATGAATGTTGTGATACGCAGTTCAATAATTTAAATGAATTCAAAAAGCATATTAAGAGTAGAAATTGGCATAAATTAAATTACTCTAACACATTTAGACTGAAATTAAGTGAAGATTTACTGAGAAAAATAATCGGGAATAAAAAACTCCTTTTTGGAATTACGAACCTCATATTTCCCGCTCAGGGAAAAGGCATACTTTATCTACCTTTTTCAAAGCCGAAAAGTGGTCTGGTTTTAAAAAGAAGTATTGTAGGCGATCTTGAGGGACCTATTTATGACCCTGTAAGTATAAAGTATAAATTCAATACTAATAATCTAATTTATCAGATAGAATTTAGAATTAAGAGAATAAATGAGGAATACTCTGATTTAATTGTGCTTTCATCCATGTCAGTAAACATAGGATTACTGGGTAGGTTAATGCCAGATAATGTATTAAAGACGTTACAAAAGATGGTAACTCCTCAAATATTAGTAAATGAGTATATAGGAAAAAATATAAGTTTACTTGAGCGATAAGCTCTTAATTTTACCTTTTATGTAACTCCTTACATCATAAAATTGAATATTGTCATGAGGGCATGCTTCAACACAATCTCCTACACCTATGCATCTAAATGACTTAAACTCACCCTTTTTTATAAAAGATGCTCTCATATCCGTAAGACCTACTGGACAGGCTAATGCACAATCAACAGTTTTGCACTTTAAACAGAGTTGAGGATCTTTTACTTTTAGTTTAAAGAAGCCTAAGTATCAGAAGAATTGGTTGAAGCTACCCCATGCGCAAATACCCGTGTTTACACAAGAATAGTTACCTAAAAATGGCATCAGCATAAACTGAAAATACCATAAAACGTTAAAGTATAAACTGGCATAGAACATTGTTGGATCGTTCCCAAATATCGAGAAAGTAAGAATCTTCTCATAGTTCAAATAGGAAAGTATAGCAAACACTATTAATGAAGTCCACGTTATTAGCATAATCCACTTATACCACGTATTAACCCTTGAGGTAAGAGACTTCCTCCCTATTTTGGAAGTTCTATTGAACTTCTTGAGAGAATCTAAAAAGGTTCCTTGTAACATATAAGGAGCTGTGCAAGTAACAGAGCATATTTGTCTACTACCAAACATAAACGATATTATTGCAGTAACCACGAAAGTGCCAATAATGCCTGTCAATAGGTAAGATGGTTCTACTGGTCCATACGTTCCTAATCCATTGAACCACATATAAGGGACGTACTGCACTTCATTTGCTATGGGAGAAAACGAGGGAAGCCATATACTATAAAAAGCATATGCAAACATCATTAGTAAAAACCTTATTTTATTTTCTAGTTTATTCAGCTCCAATAGTCTAAACAATCCTAGAATACCCAACCAAATACCTATATTTATCATGAACCAAGGACTAGATGTCACTGTAGCAAAGATAGATAAGAAATCGATTATTATATTAATAGGACTATTTGGTGTTAAAAAGCCGAAATTACTAAAGAAGTTGAAATTGCCTATTATTTTATAATCTATTACTGCACTTCCTAGCCAAATCACTACAAATGCTAGTGCTAACATAATGAAGGCTATCTTAGGGTTTCTGAGGTAATTCGCCTTTTCTCTTATTCCCCTTTTAAGCCTATAAGCAGATAGCGGAATTGATAAAAGAACAAGGTAACTAAAATTAGGAAAAATGAGAATAATGAAATACATACTACTTAATATAGTTAAAAACTCTATCACAATAAGTGGATAGTTATTTTCTATATTCCTCTTGATGTAAACTCCCTGGAAAAGTAGACCTACTATTACTGTAGAAAATATAATAGTCAAGAATAAAAATAGAGTATTCGCATGATAGAAGAATAAAGTAATACTTATAGTTGAAAGGATCAAATAGGAGTACCTTACGATTAAATCTAAAAAATTTTGAAATTTATTAACAAAAAAATAATAATTTTGCCTTTTCATGTTGTTACACCGAATTAAATTGGGTATGGATATACTGGAGGATCACTGAAGTATAGTATCATGTTAGAGTTAGTCGCACTGAACAGTTCAGATGGTGAGGTAATACCGGGAACTACTACTTCTAAACCTGGCTTGCCTAGAGCTAACCATATTGGATTCTTCGCATTAGCTACTGCAACCGCACTGTCATAAGTAGTCATCGCATTCTCTAATGCTGTTATATTATTCAAACAGTTAGCTGTTGGGTTAGTCAAGTTGGAAGGTACTATAGCTTGGCATTGTCCAGTTATAGGGTTAGGGAATATATTGGGATCGAAAACTAATACGACTACAATGTACCATGGGATGGACTGGTTAGTGGTAAACGTGACTAAATGCTCGTGTGCCGGAGTTGGCAATACTCCCTCTGGCAATCCAAACACTCCGTTCTTAATTCCTAGGTATTGTTCTACTACCGTGAAAGCAGGAGAATATATTAAACTCATGTGGTCTGGGCAGGCTGTTTCGGTTAATGCTGCACCACATTGTGTCAATATAACGTAGGTCTGATTATTATATGTGAATGTGGGGAAACCTTGTGGAGTAGCACCTAACTGTGGAACACCAAATATTGATAAGCCTGCAAATGCTGGGACTAATACAAATACTGGAGCAGCACCCTTTGGAAAAGCTGAAATGTTACCAGCTCCAACCTCGCATCCCATAGCTACCTTACTCTGATTTACTGCATTGGGGAAGAACACTGTTGCATTAGGAGTACACATGAATTGTGCAGTATACATGAACGTTATAACTTTTCCGTTGTAGAATGCACCGCTAGAATTGACAGTAATTGGTCTAGTAACAACTTGAGTAGTTGTTGTCGTTACAGTGGATGTTGAGGTTGAAGTAGATGTAACTGTGGAAGTAACAGTGGAGGGTGGTAATGTAGATGTTACGGTAGAAGTAACAGTTGAGGTCATGGTAGTCGGAGGTGCAGTAGGCTTAGTGGCATAAAGGGCAAATCCCACTGCTGCAATTATTATTAGCACCACTACTACTGCTGCAAATACTATATTAGATACAGCTCTCTTTACTTTTTTATTTTTCAATTTTTTTAGCACCTAATCATCCAATAGTTAGAGCTCATTTTAAGGATTTGTCAAAATTTTTCTAACGTTAACTATTATACCACCGTTTTCAGTATAATCATTCATGAGTTATAGAAAGTTTAGAAACATAGGCTTTATAGTAATTTTAGCCGTAATTATTCTTGCAATAATTGTATCCTCTTTATATAAAAGTACTCAATCGTCTTCAATAATTGGTCAACAAATACCTAATACTCTTTACGATAATCTAATAAGCCTAAGTCAGCAAGGATATAATGTAACTGTGTCTCCAATTCACCTAGGAGTTTTACCTTATAATTTCTCATCAAATGGGAAACCTGCTGTGATTTTTGTTGGAGCGGAATGGTGCCCTTATTGTGCTGCCGAGAGATGGGCATTGATTATAGCATTACTGAGATTTGGGAATTTTACAAATTTAGAGTATATGTTATCTAGTTCCACTGACGTTTATCCAAACACTCCAACTTTTACATTTGTTAACTCGACTTACACTAGTAAATATATAGCATTCGTACCTATAGAGTATGAGAATAGGGAACACCAACCTCTTGAAAAAGTACCACTAAACATTTATGATATGTGGACTGAGTATGGAAATGGGTCAATACCATTTATAATTATTGGTTACTACTATGAAGTGGGCACTACTATAGATCCTGGACTTTTAGCTGGTAAGAATTGGTCTTATGTGATTTCTCAATTAAATAATCCAAATAGCCAAATATACAAGGAAATATATGCTCAAGCTAATCTTATAACTGAATATATATGTAAGATAGACGGAAATAATCCAGTATCAGTATGCTCTCATTTCATGGACAGCAATCAAGTTGAGAATGAAAACGTTTTTATGATAACTGACTCCAAAATCTGACCTCCAGGTTTATCGTCTATCACTCTAATTTTTGCTTTAGTTTTATCCCTGAGATGTAGCCTAAATAGAAAAACGCCAAGGATATTATTATGACAGTTACTAAGTCAAACGGATAAGGAATCACATCTATCCCACCAAAAGATCCGAGTACAGAAATCAATAGTATTGAAATTAGCCATCCTACATACCATACTCCTCTAGAAAGCTCTGTAAAAACTACCTTCCTACCTTTTCGTAAT
>NZ_QIMI01000079.1:0-8213 GCF_007050195.1 Sulfolobus sp. B1
GTGATAGTGGATGGCAAAGCTCTTCTAAAATATATCAGAGAGAAGAACATAGTATATGCAACTGACGTATTTTGGCACGAGCCGCCAAAAGAGGAATGGGAATATGAATTATTAAGGAATGAGAGAGTAATAGTAACAACTCATATTGGTGCACAAACTAAAGAGGCTCAGCACAGAGTAGCTGTAGTAACTACAAATAACCTTGTAAACACGTTAAAGGAGATTGGTGTAATAACTTGATGCTAATTCCGGGTCCAGTAAACGTTCCACTAAGTGTATTGCAAGCTTCTCTAACTCTTGTTAATCATAGATCTGATAAGTTTAGAGAAACGGTAAAGAACTTAGAGTCTTTAATGATCAATCACTTCAATGCCACTAGAGTTGCTTTATTAAGCGGTTCCGGCACATTAGCCGTAGAGTCAATGGTCTTCTCCTTATTAAGACGAGGGGAAAAAGTGATAACATTTCCCTATGGAGAGTTTGGTAATAGGCTAAAAGATTCCTTGAATAGAAGAGGTGTAAAGGTAGTAAGTTATGAGAAGAAAGAAGGGGAATTCTTTACCATAGATGAGGTTAAAAAGGCTATAGAGGAAAATAAGGATGCTACAGCTGTAGCTCTAGTTCATAACGAGACGAGTGTTGGTATTGCGTTTAGGGATCTAGAAACTATCAGTAAAGTGGTTAAAGGTAGTGGACTTAAATTACTAGTGGATTCTGTATCAGGATTTGCTGCTTTCCCGCTTTATGTTAACAAGTGGAAAATAGATGCAGTAGCTACTGCAAGTCAAAAGGCTTTAGCTAGCATACCCGGCCTAGGCTTTGTAGCTTTATCAGATGACGGGATTAATGAGATAAATAGTTCTGATTTGCCAGCATATTTAGATTTAGGATTACATTTGAAATTTCAAGATAAGGGAGAGACACCATTTACGCCAACAGTTGGGGCATTTTTTGCTTCTGAGAAAGCTGCTAAAATATTAGATAGTGAAGGAATCCAAAATAGATGGAAGAGACATGAGGCATGTTCATTATATTTAAGGGGAATTATGAGTAAAATTGGTTTTGAAGTGTTAGGGAATATGAATAATTTCTCAAATACTGTAATAGCAGCATTCCCTCCTATTCCAGTTAATACGTTAATATCTGAATTAGCTAAGAGAAATATCGAGATTAGTAAAGGAATGGGAAACTTGTCGACTAAGATAATAAGAATAGGCATCTTAGGTGTAGTTGATGATAGGGCTCTAATTAAATTAGTTAATGCAATGAATGAGATCTTGCACACCAATATATATCAAGATCCACCTAACGATTGTAAGTTGCCGGAAGAGTTAAAAGCAGAAGTTATATGGGATTAAGGGGGAATTTAATTTTGTCTTCACAAGATTTACATTTTAATGAGATTTTCGTCTATTTATGGCAAAATAGGTTAACCAAGTATGAGAAAGCCAGAATAGTTAGTGCTAGGGCTTTACAGTTGGCCATGGGAGCTCCTGCACTTATTGATATAAGCAGTTTAAATACTCCAGATTTAGACGTTGTGACTATAGCTGAGGCTGAGCTTGAAAAGGGTGCATTACCGATTACTATTAGACGAAAGTTACCTAATGGTAAGGTGGTTTTAATATCGGTTAAGAAGAGTTAAATCATGAGATGGACTTATGTAATATCAACAATTTTAATCTTATAATTGCCGAAAAATCTAAAGCAGCTAAAAAAATTGCTGATGCACTCTCAGATAAACCCATATTGTGTAAAAAGTATGGTATCAGTTATTGGGTGATATTTTATAAAGGCACTCATTATGTTGTAGCCCCTGCTGCTGGACATTTATTTGGATTAGAAGGAAAAGACGGTTTTCCAGTCTTTGACGCTGAATGGAAACCTTTGTGGGATATTGATAAAACAGCGTATTATACAAAAAAATACTATAATCTTTTATCTCTTTTAAGTAAGAGAGCGAAAAGTTTTATCAATGCTTGTGATTACGACGTAGAAGGGTCTGTAATAGGCTATTTAATAATAAAATTTCTTGGTGACGTTAAGAGAGCAAAAAGGATTAAATTCTCAGCTTTAACCAAAAGTGATATAATAAATGCATTTAACAATATTTCAAATTTGGATTATAATATGATATCAGCTGGAATAGCTAGACACAAAATAGATTGGATATGGGGGATTAATATAAGTAGAGCATTGATGATAGCGTTGCATAGTATAACTAAAAAAAGAGTTATATTAAGTGCAGGTAGAGTACAAAGTCCTACATTAGTTCAAGTCGTTAATTCTGAAGTTCAAAGAAATTTGCATATTCCGTTACCCAAATTCGGGATAACAATAACGGTAAAGTTTGGTGATTTAACGTTTAATATCTCGTTAGACAAGCAATTCGATAAATTAGATGACGCTAAAAAATTTCTGAATAATATTATCGGAAAAAGAGTAAAGATCGTAGAGAGGAAAACGGATTTTAAGATTATAGAAAGACCTTCCCCATTTAATCTTACTGACCTCCAAGTTGAAGCGGGTAAACTGTTCGGAATCTCACCATATAATGTGGAGAAAATAGCTGAAGAATTGTATTTAGATGGTCTAATAAGTTATCCTAGAACTAATAGTCAAAGAATTCCTAAAACGGTCAATATATTTGAAATTGTACAAAATCTCGAGAGGACACAGTATAGAAAATTGATAGGGCTAGTAAAAGAGATGACTGGTAATAAATTTATTGTTAGGCAGGGTCAGAAGGATGACCCTGCTCATCCAGCTATCCATCCTACCGGTCAACTTAATACTAAATTAGTTGGAAACAGGTTCAAATTATATGATTTAATAGTAAGACGATTTTTAGCTTCAATATCTAAAGATGCTAAAGTCAGTATAGTAACCTATCAAATTAAGGGTATCAGAACGGACGTTTCGTTTTCCCTATCGTTCAATAAAATAGTCGAGAGGAATTGGCTCGACTTATACCCTTATCACTATATTAAGGAGGATAAAGTGATTGATCTTAAAGTTGGTGAGGAAGGTATTGTCACGAGTGGCAGAGCTAGAATTGTATTAAATAAATCTGATGCCAGATTCACTAGGGTGAGTTTACTTAAGTGGATGGAATCTTCTGGGCTAGGGACGGAAGCTACACGTGGTCGAATAATCGAATTACTGATAAAGAGGAAATATGTTAAATTAAATGGGAGGTATCTAGTGCCTACTGAACTTGGATTTTACGTAGCAGATATATTGAATAAGTTTTTCCCAGTTATAGTTGATGTAAAGTTGACTGCAGACATGGAAAATAGATTAGAGATGATAAAGTTAGGTAAGGTTTCAGAAGAGGAGGTAGTAAAATATAATATAGAGAGATTAAATCAATTTATTAAAGAATATGAAAAAAATAAGGAAAACGTGGGGATATGGTTAGGTAAAGCATTGGGATTTTTAAGATATAATAAATGCAAGTATTGTAACTTTGAAAGTTATAAGGAAGATTTATGTGTGTATCATTATACTGCTAAACGTAAACTATTAGATTCTTTGAATGTCTGGAAAGAAAGAACTGGTTATGCTGAAGATAAAATATTGAAGAAATTATACAGCAGTAAAATTACAGGTATATATATAAAGGACGTCATAAAAGATTTTATGAGTAATGATGAAAGTCATGCCAAGCCGATTTAATGAGGTATACTCTGGGGTATCTGAATATTATAGTGCTTTAAACTTCTCAGTCCAAGCTTCATAAGCCTTTATAAGTTCTTGATTAACACTAGGCATCCTAACCTTCAATATTTCTTTAAAGTCTTCCATCGAAACTGGTCTAGGTTCTGTTAAGTTATTCTTAAACATTTCTTTTATCACTTTAATGTGAGCTGACTGTACTATATCTCTGATGTCACTACTCGTATAACCTTCAGTCATCTTAGCTAATTCTTCAAGACTCACATCATTAGCTAGTTTAATTTTTGATGTATAATACTTGAATAATGATAGTCTTTGTTCATAATCTGGTAACTTAACATAAATCCTTTTCTGGAATCTTCTTAGGAAAGGTTCGTCAAGTCTCCAGGGCTTATTGGTTGCGCCTACAACATAAACCTTATAATTCTCTGACTTATCAAGTAGACCATCCATTTCCTTCAGAAACTGGTTTCTCACTCTAGCTTCTCCACCTACTTCCGTTGAATACACTCCTAGCAAGGCATCTATTTCATCTATAAATATAATTGCTGGCTTATTTTGTTTTTTTGATTCTTCTCTAGCCATTTTGAAAGTATTAGCTACGTTTTTCTCAGCCTCGCCTAACCATTTAGACATTACTGAAGCAGCGTCTAACTGGATGAATATCGAGTCTATCTCGTTTGCAACAGCAGCTGCTATCATAGTTTTACCGCATCCTGGTGGGCCATAAAGTAAAATTCCTCTAGGCCATCCCAACGGGAATAGGTCTGGTCTTTTAGTAGGATATATAATAGCCTCTTTTAATGCCTCTTTAACTTCTTCTAGACCTACAATTTCATTAAATGAGACTTTAGGTTTCTCAGTTATTATTACTTCTTCATTACCCTTTCCGGTACTATCTCCATCCTCTGAAACTGGGACTAGCTTTTGAAGATAATTTATTCTTTTCTTGTACTCGTTTATCATTTGCTCATATGCGGTTTTAGCTACTGAATCCGGATATAAGGTTATGATTTGAACTAATACATCTATTGCCTTCTTATAATATGTTATCGCATCATCTACCTTACCCTCTTTATCAGCTTTCACGGCTAGTATAGCATATTTTCTCGCCATATCTTCTAGCATTACTTGGGCGCTCATTAGGTTCACCATTCTAACTTTCCACTGAGATTAGACCTTTACTTTTCATCACTTCTAACAACTTTAGTACTTCTTGTTTATCCACCCCATATGATCTACTGAAGTGCTCAATATCCAAGAACCCACCATTAGTCATTATGTAATCTAGAATCTCTTTCTCTGTAACTTTCTTGATACTTACCTTTTGTAGTCTTGGTTGTTCTATCGGAGGATGTGGAAGATCAGGAAGTAATTCTTTTACCTTAATTTCTGCCATCTTCTGAGCCTCGTCTAGTATTTGCCTAGCTTGTTCGTCTACTACTGCTGGAATTACACCCCTATCATTTATAGTCCCAGTTTCCACAGCGATGCCATTTACGCTGCTTATTATTGAATCCAAAGCTATCGCGACTTCTGGAGCTATTCCCTTTATCTGATCTTTCAAATCACCTAATATCTTTGCCACCGGATATAGAACTAAAGATACTCCTTGCAATTCTTGAACAGTATCTAACTTTAATCTAACCTTCTCTATCGCAAGAAATGCAGTATAGATCACTTTAATTATCTTCCTTATGTCAGCTATTTCTTGAGCGTAGATTTTTGCCTTAGCATCATCTCCTTCTACTTGTGCTCTCACTACTTTCTCAAATAATTCTTTGTCTCTATCCTTTAACCTTCTTATAGCTTCCTCTAATCTGGTTTGCTGGTCCTTTAGCTTAAGGGATATTTCAGTAAGTATCTTACCTAGTTGAGCTTTTCGTTTCTTCTCCGCATTAAAAATAAATGATAACTTTTCTAGCATTCTAACTCACTAACTTGATCAAAGAGTATTTATTACCTTTACTGGTATAGGCAATGGTATTTCCGATTTGGATTGATCAGCCTTTGTATCGTTCTGCTGTTGCGTAGTTAAGGAGCCTAAAGGCTTAAGTTCTATAGATTCCTTATCTAATGAGTCTAGTCTATCTAGTGTCTTCCTTATATCATCTCTCTCTAGAGTATAACTCTCTTTAGATTGCCTTAGTATCTCAACAGAGTTCTTATATGCTGTTTCAGGGACCTCTGAGGAGATATAACTCATCTTTAAGGAAATTATAGCTTTATCTAAATGTGACAATTGATCTTCAATCTCATTTAATCTTACCTTCAATTTTCCCTTCAGTTTACTTTGCTCGTCCTTTAACTTTAGCATCTCTGTGTCCAATTTTCTCTTCATCTCATCATACTCGCTCTTAGGAATCTCTTGTTTGTTAAATAACTCCTCTAATGCTCTCTGCCTCTTTCTGATTTTTTCCATTAAGGTTAATATTCTCATAGCTTCTGCTTTCCAATCTGGTAGTATTGATATACTATCTCCATCAAACTTTATTCTTTCTGGTTCTACTGTCATTATTGAGTTTCCTTGAGATACTTCTATTCCGGTAATAGTCCCATCTATCTCACTGTAAACGTGAACTAAATAACCAAGCTCTCTACTATATATGTCTTTAATTTTTTGTCCTATGAATTTCGTTAGCACTTCGTACGAAACGGGCATGGTAATACTCCTCAAAAATATTTGGTCTTTTAAGTAATACTTATAAACATTAGGGCTCGTCAGAAGGTAGAGACTCATCATTCAATAAGAGCTTTTAACCCTCATCATCTTGATGAAAATATTATGTAATCAACCTTAAAAAGCATAGTCTACATTAATTTTATTTTTGAATGCAGATATGACACTTCAAGCACTTAGCAATATTACATCCCAACTATCTCATATCGTCAGCAAAATAAACGTAGAACCATTGAGCTATACGCTGGTTATTATAGGATTCGTTCTCTTGTTAATTATAATAATAGGAGGAGTTGTGTATGGTTTAGTTAAAGTAGCTAAAGCAGTACCTTCAATGTCAACTAAAGAATTTATCTTATTTCTATTAGCTATAGCAATATTTCTAGTAGTTCTAGGTATATTATTGCCTTAAAGCCAAAAATATTTTCCATTATATTCTATTTCATATTTATTTTCTATTTCTAATAATCTGTTATATTTACTAATTCTTTCGCCTCTTGCCGGTGCTCCAGTCTTTATGAAATCTGAGGAGACTCCTACTGCTAAGTCTGCTATAAAGTTATCTTCTGTCTCTCCACTTCTATGGCTTATTATCGTCTTAATTGAATTACTTCTAGCTAAATCTATAAATTTGAATGTTTCAGTTAAAGTGCCAACTTGATTTGGTTTTACGATAACTCCTCTAGTAGATTTTTTATCTATTCCAGTTTTTAAATATTTTATATTAGTAGCATAAATATCATCTCCAGTTACGATTGTGTTCTTTAATTTGCTTTGAAGCTCGCTAAATTTTTCAAATGAATTTTCTTCAAAAGGATCCTCTAAGTAAATTATAGGATATTCTGAAGCCAGCTGAAGGTAATATTCTTCCAATTTATCTGGAGAAAATTCTTTATCGTCTAGAGTATAAGTATTTTTCTTCTCGTTAAAGAATTCTGAAGACGCTGCATCCATGCCTAGGAATACTTGTTTTTCATAGCCAAGATTTTTGATAGAAGCAACGAGAAGATCTAGTGCATCTCTAGTGTTTTCTAGAGGTGGAGAAAATCCTCCTTCGTCACCAACTGCCGTGAAGATCTTACCATATCTTTCAGCTATTAAATTCTTTAGACTTCTATAAATTTCAAGGGAAGCCATTAAAGCTTCCTTAAAGGTCTTAAAATTCGCTGGAATTATTATGAATTCTTGGATCTTTAGTTTATTTCCGGCATGAACTCCCCCATTGATAATGTTAAGCAGAGGAATCGGAATCCTAGAATATTTGGGTCCAGAGATGTATTGGAAAGTTTCAAGTTGTAAGGCTTTAGCAGCTGTCTTTAAAACAGCTATAGAAGTGGCTATCATAGAGTTTCCTCCTATTTTGCTCTTATTCTCTGTTGAGTCCATTTGGATTAATGTATTGTCGACTTTTGTTTGATCTCTAACATCAAAGCTGTGTAACGAGGGGTCTACTACGTAATTAACTATTTCTACAGCCTTTTTGACGCTTAGAGTAGCTGGGTCTCTGATTTCTATAGCCTCTTTTGTTCCTTTAGAAGCACCAGCTGGGGCATCTCCAAAAGACTCTATTCCTCCCTTAGTTCTTACGAATACTCTTAAAGTTGGGTTCCCTCTCGAATCTATTATTTCGATTCCTCTTATTCTATCTATCAAGAAATAGTTAGTCATATAAATCCCCTTATACTGTATGAATCAACAGATATTAATGCTAATGATAAATGTTAGCGTTGAGTCTCTTATCTTCTTCATTTATGGTATTCTATCACCAATTTACTATATTATCCTTAAAGATAAGATAAGCAATGAAAGAGCATTCCTTACAGCGTGGATTCTAGCTCCTCACTTAGTTGGTTTT
>NZ_QIMI01000007.1:0-26251 GCF_007050195.1 Sulfolobus sp. B1
GTTTGCAAGATGTTAACCATATTGATATACAAGATCAATTAACAAAAATAAAAACCATATATGAAATATTAATTAATAATGGAAAAATTATAAACTATTGGAGTTTATACTATAATGTTTCACTATACGAAAAGGTATTTGAGTATTTTAGGAGAAAAACGGGCTATCAGCCTTGGTCACTACAGAAATTATGGTTAAAGAGGCTCGTAGATAATCAAAGTTTTACATTGTCAGCCCCAACGGGGTTAGGAAAAACCACGACATTAATGGTATATTCAACATACTTAAATGAAGACGTAGTTTACATTGTACCTACTAAATCATTAGTGGATCAGGTATGCGAAAGACTAAGAAAATTAGGGGGAGAGGTTTCATGTGGTAAAGTTGAAGATCATAAGTTAAATGTAATTACTGTAAGCTACTTGAATAAGAACTCCGATACTATCACTGTTAAGCCTAAACTAGTTATTATAGATGATGCCGATGCAGTAGTGAAAAGCGGTAAAACTACAGATAGACTAGTTTCGTTGCTTGGCGTACCAAGAGAAGTGTACAATAGTGCGATCCAGCTGACTAGACTAAAACAAAAGTTTCTACTTAATAGCGATAATGATGAGATTAAGGAGAGAATAAGGGATTTAGAACTAAAGATAGCAAGTTTTAATGAAAAAATATCTCAATTGGTTGTAGCAAGCGCGACTATAAGACCCAAAGGCATAAAACAGAAAGCATTACGATTGTTAACTGGATTCGAACCGGCTTCTGTTCAACTCTATGCCAGAAATATCATAGATTCATATGAGGAAAATCTGGATTTATCGATTATCCAAAAATTGGGAAGCGGCGGTTTAATTCTAGTTTCCAAAGAATTAGGAAGAGATATGATGAAGAAAATAAAGGATGAAATACAAGAATTTGGTTTAGAGACAAAGCTAGCGATAAGTGGTAGGAGGTTCTTGGATGAGTTCTCTAGTGGTAAAGTAGATGTCTTAATCGGTTCAGCTTCATATTATGGTGTAGCTGTAAGGGGGATTGATGAACCTAAGAAATTAAAGTATGTGGTATTTTATGGAGTTCCTAAGACAAGAATTAAGTTATATAACGCCATATCTAATCCATTTACCCTACTTAGAGTAGCTAAGGTTTTAGGACTCGATGTGTCAAGGATACAGAATGATGTTCTATTTCTTAACTATTCTGAGGCACAGCTTATAAGATACTCTATACTGAATAATGAAGATATAAATAATGAGAAATTACAAAGAATTAAGAGTAATCTATTAGAATATATATCGTTAATAAAAGATAAATTAAAAGATATAAATAGTAGTACAATAATATCTGATAATTTTGTAATAAGTTATGAAAATTCAAGTTATTATATGACCTATCCTGATGTTATAACTTATCTTCAAGGTTCGGGGAGATCAAGTAGACTATATAACGGTGGTCTCACTTTAGGTCTATCAATTGTTTTAATTGATAATAAATTAATATTTGAAATTTTGAAGAGAAGGTTACAAAGGATGTTACCTGAGATAGCATTTAAGGAATTATCAGAATTGAATCTAGATATGGTTAAGCAGCAGTTAGATTCTTCAAGAAGAGACGAAGGAGAGAGGACGCAATTTAGTATAACTACTGGATTGCTGGTTGTAGAATCTCCGACGAAAGCTAGGACAATTGCTAAATTGTTTGGAAGACCGTCAATTAAACTATATAATCGTATTCCCGTCTATGAGACGATTATAGTAGATGGTAAAAACATATACGTAATGAATATTGTAGCTACTAAAGGTCATATAACCGATTTAACTACTGATAAATTAGGCTATTACGGAGTAAAGGTAGATGATAGTGATATAATACCTTATTATGTACCTTTATCACGCTGTTTAGATTGCAATAAGATTTTCTCCTCAACTAATTATGACAAATGTCCATATTGTGGATCAGAGAACGTTTATTCTTCAAAAGCTATTATCGACTTGCTCAGGCATTTTTCACTATTTGTTGAAAAAATTTATATAGCCAGTGATCCGGATGCAGAAGGCGAAAAGATAGCTTTTGATGTGTCTTCACTGATTTCTCCGTATAACTCTGAAGTATATAGGGTTAAGTATCATGAGATAACTAAGAACGCTATTCTTAATGCGTTAAGGAATCCTCAAAAGGTGGACGTAAATCTGGTAATGAGCCAAGTTGCTAGAAGAGTAGAAGATAGATGGATAGGGTTTGAGCTGAGTAAAATACTAAAGAATAAGTTTAACGACTTTAATCAAGGGGCGGGCAGAGTTCAAACGCCGGTCCTAGGTTGGATAGTTAACAGAACTATGAATTACAAGAGTAATCTAGGTTACATCGTTTATATAGATATCAATGGCTATATTATTAAAAAATATTTTAAGGATAGAAAATCTGCTGAAGAGTATTTGAAAAGTGTAGAAAAAATTAGTATAGAGAAGGTCAATGAACAAAAGATCCTTCTATCTCCATTACCCCCATTTACCACTGACAGTTTACTGATAGAGGCTAACTCGAGATTTAAGTTTACCGCCAATTTAACTATGAAGATCGCTCAAGAACTGTTCGAGGCTGGTTTAATAACATATCATAGAACTGATAGTACTCATATATCTTCAGTGGGAGTAGCTATTGCTAAAGAGTACTTAGAAAAGCACGGATTATCCTTAGATTTCATACCTAGAAATTGGAGCTCTGATGAGGAAGGGGCACATGAAGGAATAAGACCTACCAGAGCAATCGACGTTAATGAGTTGGTTCAAGAAATCGA
Organism: Sulfolobus sp. B1; assembly: GCF_007050195.1. Lineage (NCBI taxonomy): Archaea > Thermoproteati > Thermoproteota > Thermoprotei > Sulfolobales > Sulfolobaceae > Sulfolobus > Sulfolobus sp. B1. The sequence continues at coordinate 2,795 of NZ_QIMI01000007.1, forward strand.
GGAAAACCCCTTTAGATATCCAATAAGGTTTACCAAATATCATTTCATGCTGTATGATCTAATATTTAGGCGATTTATAGCTAGTCAGATGAAGCACTCTATTGGAATTAAGACTAAATATAAAATTATAATGAATGAAAATGATTATATTGAAGCAGAACTTATATCCAGTACTATTGGTGGTTTTGCAAAAATATATGATATAAAAACGCATAACTTGCCAATAGGTGAAATAAACCCAAGAATAACGCTAAGCAGAGGGTCTAGTGAGCAATTGCCTACGTATTCCGATATAATATCGTTAATGAAATCCAAGGGTATAGGAAGACCTAGCACATACGCTAAGACTATCGAGAACTTATTAAGGCACGGATATGTTATCTCTAGCAAGAAAAGATCCTATCTGATAGCAACCCGAAGAGGAATTAATGTTTATCAGTACCTCAGCTCTAAATTCCCTCATCTCATATCAGAGGAGCGTACTTCAAAGCTGATGAGTATACTAGACGATATATCATTAGGCAGAATCAATGCTTCTAATGTGCTAATTGATGTTTATAGTGAGATATTATCTTCAGTAAACTCTCTTAAGCTTGAGCAAGATGTATGAGATTCTTCTCCTATCTTTAACTTCACTTCCAGTCTCTACTCCTAATAATTGTACTCCCTCTCCTAATCTATCCTTTAATGTATTGTAAATGTCGACTGCCTTTGAAATTTCTTTACCTACTCCCTTAAGTTTGATTTCATTCAGACCTTGATTGAACATTACTATTATATCTAAAACATGGTCTTCTACACTTTTAGATCTTCTAACTATTACTTCATTTATTTTCTCTGACATTTTATTCTCACGAGACCAAAATAGGTTTATAAAAATAAATCTAACCCATATTATAAGTTATGATAAGAAAGGTAGTTTTTCTTATTCTATTATCAGTAACACGGGCCTTTATCACAGATCAAATGGAAGGGCTTCATCACTCATTTCTAAAAGTAATTACTAGGAGTATTTTAAGTTTTGTAGATATGCTACTGCGTTTAACATTAAGTATATTATTATATCCTTCTTAACGTTATAATATTTTTGGTAAACTTGATATGAAGTATCTATAGCTTCTTTAATCTTAATCTCATCCACGTCATTGAATGGTATTTTTCTTAATATCTCGTCTGAACTATTCAACAAATCTTTTGGCTTAAATAATATTTCTATCTGATTATCACCAGATCTTAGTGTAGCCAAGAATATTTCATTTAAGTTTAAAGGTGCAAATGACGAATAATATTCTTCTGAATTAACTATATTAACAAAATCCTCATATAAACACCATCTAGTTTCCCTGCAATCAACGTCAATAAAGTAAGTAACTCTGTACTTGTTTCCGCTTTTTCTCATTTGTTTAAGCTTATTCTCAAGGCTCTTATTAGGAATGCCTAAAACTTCAGCTAATTCATTAATCGTATATGCTCCACCTTTTAACGCGTGATATATGGTTACGTTTAGGTCAAGTAGCCACGGCCTTATCTGAACATGTGATGAAACAGCATTTGCAAATGGAGTTGGTTTATCTATGTAAACAATTTTTATCTCGCCTCTTTTGACCTTATCAATAAACTTTAACGTTCTTCTAATGTTAAAGTATTTATTTAGCGTTTGCCTTAGCGCCTCCTTGATAAGGAATTTATCTTCCTTTATATCAATTTTTGAAATTTTTCCAAAACTTGCTCCAATCTCTTTTAATGTCGCTATAAAGAAAGGTGATCTCCTTATAGATCTAACTATCATTTTCTTAATCTTATCCTCTTCTATAGTTGAAATCTCCTTAAGTAAATCCGTGGGAGAACCTCTTATCGCGAACCCATATATAGAGCTTCTAGCGTAAGCGTTTAATGTATACTTCTTTATCACCAAATATAAAAGTAAATGGGCTAAGGTGTTAGACACTTTTTCATCGATTAGGGTGCTATATATCCATTCGTTATCCCTTTTTTCCACTATTATGGTATTTTTAATTGGTATTTCAATTCCTTGCGTAGCGTAATCGTTAATTATTCTAAATAGTGCTTTCCTAGATTCCTCATCAAGGATTTCATCTATTAGAGAATTATATTTTTCAATATTATTGAATAATTTTCTTATAAATTTAACTATAATTGGTGATTTAGATGTACTTTCTCCCTTCCAAATAGGTATTTCTCCTTCTACCTCATTTGCGGGTATAACGTCTATTGTAGCTTTATTCATATTTATTTTAACTACCTTCCAGAACTTGCCACTAATTCTTATGACATCATTAGACCTAACATGCTTGAAAACATAGATTGAGTCAATTTCACCTATAGTATTTCCGTTGTATTTAAGAGAAAATGTATCATTATTATTTATCAGAGAGAAAAATTCAGCAAAGTCTTTACCCCATGCTATCTTAGAATCTTTATTAAATCTCCATATTTTAAAGAAATTTGCGCCTATTTTCAATTCATCCCCTTCTATCTTTATTATATTATTCTTTACTAAGTAGTTTATTAACTGTAAAAATTCGGAATAAGTTAGATTATTATAAGCGAAAGCTCCATGTATAATGTTATATGCTATTTGTAAGTTGATTTTTTGATATTGCAATAGCATTCCCAGTAATTCCCTTGCGACTATATCAAGGCCATTATCTATTAATGGTCTTTCAATTATTCCTCTTCTAGCTGCTTCATATAGAGCTAGACCTTCTATTACATCATAATCATAGTAACATATGATATCACCTTTAGGAGTACCTTTAACTATATGGCCACTTCTACCTAATCTCTGCAAGAAAGAAGCTACTGACGTAGGAGGCCTCAGCATTATAACTTTTTTTATATCTCCAACATGTATTCCTAACTCTAAAGTTTTTGTGCAAACTACTGCTTTAGCGTTCCCACTTCTTAGCCCATCTTCAGCCAAATTCTTTAAATCTCGAGATACAGAAGAGTGATGGACGTAAATTTCTGTGTTGCCTAACTTCTCCAGCTCTTCATGCAATCTCTCTGTTGAAAACCTAGAGTTTGTGAAAATTAAACTAGGCTTTTCTATTAATTGGTTAATCTTTTCTGCAGCCTTCTTCCATAGCATTTGGTCACTATCGACTTTATGTATGTTTATTTCGAATTTTCTAGCTTCATCTAATTTAACAATTGCAGATGGCCTCTTTGATGAGCCAAAGAGGAAATTAGCTACCTTTTCTGGATCACTAATGGTTGCGGATAAGCCTATTCGCTGGAAGTCGTATTCTATGAAGTACTTTAACCTTTCTAGCAGAACTGATAGTTGGGTTCCTCTTTTAGAACTAATTAATTCATGAACTTCATCTATTATTATCCATTTAACGTTCTTGTAGTGTTCTCTAAATCTACTAGCCCAATCTAAATCTATTTCTAATCCTTCTGGAGTAGTAACTATTATATGGGGAATCTTCTTTAATCTCTGATTTTTCTCCTTCTGAGGTACTTCACCATGTTTTCTATTTACTAGGAATCCTAATCTTGAAGACCACCATTCAATTCTATATAGTAAATCATTAATTAGAGCCTTTAGTGGCGTAATATAGATTAGACTAACTGGTTTTGCGTTTTCGCTTATCATTTTATTTAAGATAGGTAATAAGGCAGCCTCTGTTTTTCCATAACCGGTTGGAGCTATAATTAGGGTGTTTTTTCCTTCATCAATTGGTTTGAAGGACATTTCTTGAATTTTATTTAAGCCACTCCATTGTTTTTCCCTAATCAGATGCTTTAATCGCTGATCTAGTTGATCTGGCATTAATTATCACACCAAAATTGTTGGATAGCAACATTTACCGCTATTTTTAAAAATATAAAATCAACGTTCAATCTATGGATAATAAATATATCTGTAGTATTTGTGGTAGAACTTTTCCTGAAGGGCAAGGTATAAAAATTGAAATTGTAGGAGAAAAGTTATATTTTCATAGTAAGTCTTGTGCATATAAGTTTCTAAAAGAGGTAATCTTGAACTCAGATTCAGATTGTATAGGCTCATCAGTAAAGAATATACAAAGAAAATATAAAGAAATTCTTGAAGATAAGGCAAAGAAGGCGCAAAAGAAAATTTAAAAATATAAATTGACTTTAATTGGAATATCTATTTTAGATTACTAGTAAATTAAATTTCTGTATTTTTCCTCCATTATCTCCGAACATTATTAGGTATAAATTTATTTATTTTACGACGTAATTATGGATGGATCGAAATGCAGATTAACCTTGTTAGAGTTAGTCCGTATGAATGGAGGATAAATAAAGGTCATCAAGCTTGCATGAAGGTTCCAGTTACCGTATTTGCCGATGACATATTAATAGAAAAAATGAAACAAGACTTAACGTTAAATCAAGCAGTTAATGTAGCCTGCCTACCCGGCGTTCAAGAGTCTGTTTACGTACTTCCTGATGGTCATCAAGGTTACGGTTTCCCAATAGGTGGAATTGCTGCCACAGCCATTGATGAAGGTGGTGTAGTAAGTCCAGGTGGTATTGGATATGATATAAATTGTGGAGTTAGATTACTTAGAACTAACTTAGATTATAGTGATATTAAACCTAAATTAGCCGATCTCGTAGAAGAATTACATAGAAATATCCCAAGTGGAGTTGGAAGTGAAGGGAAGGTTAAATTAACTTCTCAGCAACTAGATCAAGTTTTAGCTGAAGGTGTAGCTTGGGCAGTAGATAAGGGGTTTGGTTGGAAAGAAGATATGGAACATATGGAGCAGCATGGAAGTTGGGAGATTGCTGACCCGTCAAAAGTCAGCGTCATAGCTAAACAAAGAGGGAGTAGTCAGCTGGGCACATTAGGTGCGGGAAATCATTTCCTTGAGGTTCAAGTAGTTGATAAGATATATGATGTAGAAGTTGCTAAAGCGTTAGGGATTACTCACGAAGGACAAGTAATGGTAATGGTTCACACAGGATCTAGAGGGTTAGGGCATCAAACTGCTAGTGATTATCTTCAAATAATGGAAAGAGCCATGAAGAAATACAACATACAATTGCCAGACAGAGAATTAGCTGCAGTGCCATTCGAAAGTAGGGAAGGACAAGATTATTTCCACGCTATGGCTTCAGCTGCTAATTTCGCGTGGACAAATAGACAGTTAATTACCCATTGGGCTAGAGAAAGTTTTGGCAGGGTATTTAGAACAGATCCTGAAAAATTTGACTTACATATAATATATGATGTCGCCCATAATATTGCTAAAATAGAAGAGTATGTAATTGAAGGGAAGAGGAAAAAAGTTTTAGTGCATAGGAAAGGTGCTACTAGAGCATTTCCGCCTAATAGTCCAGAAATACCAGCAGATCATAGGAATATAGGCCAAGTGGTTTTGATACCTGGTAGTATGGGTACAGCCAGTTATGTAATGGTGGGAATTCCAGAAGGAAGGAGAACATGGTTCACGGCACCTCACGGTGCTGGTAGATGGATGTCTAGGGCTGCTGCAGTTAGGAGTTATCCAGCTAACAGTGTTGTAGAGACCTTAGCGGAGAAAGGAATTGTAGTAAGAGCTGCTACAAGAAGAGTAATAGCAGAAGAAGCTCCTGGTGCATATAAAGATGTAGACAGAGTAGCTAGGACAGCACATGAAGTTAAAATAGCTAAATTAGTGATTCGTTTAAGACCAATTGGGGTAACTAAAGGATGATAAATAGAGATGAATTATTGAAGGAACCTATTGAAGACCTTAACTTAAAGGATCTGAGAAATTATGCAAATATTATTTCAGACATTTTTGAAAAAGTATATGGATTCAGCAGTGAGGGAATAATAAGAGCATCTCAAGTGCTTAAGGAAATGATGAGAGAAGCTGATCTTAGATTTTTATCATTTACAGCAAATTTAGTATCTACCGGTTTAAGAGGTTTGTTTGCTGACTTAATAAAAGAAGGATACTTTAACATTATAATAACCACTGGTGGAACCGTAGATCACGACATTGCTAGAAGCTTTGGTGGCAAGTATTATAAGGGGTCATTTGATTTTGATGATTCAGTTTTAAGGGAGTTGGAAATTCATAGACTAGGTAACGTCTTAGTTCCTTTTGAATCTTATGGAAAGGTAATAGAGGATGTTGTGAGGAAATTTATACCCGAAATAGTTAAGGATAAGAAGGAAATATCCGTTTATGAACTTCTGTGGGAGTTCAGTGAAAGGATCTCAGATTCTAACTCCATTTTAAAAGCTGCATATGATAAAAAAGTTCCAATAATTGTACCGGGGATAGTTGACGGTAGCTTTGGTACGAATCTTTTCATACAGTCGCAGTTTTATAATTTTAGAATTAATTTATTTGAGGATATGAAATTAGTTAAAGATTTGATTTTCTCTTGTAAAAAGAGCGGTGCTCTTATCATTGGAGGTGGTATTAGCAAGCATCATACAATCTGGTGGAATCAATTTAAAGATGGTTTAGATTATGCTGTATATGTCACTACAGCACAAGAGTATGATGGTAGTCTGAGCGGGGCCAAGCCTAGAGAAGCTATCTCATGGAATAAAATTAAGCCTGATGCAAAAAATGTTACAATTTATGGTGATGCTACAATAATATTACCTATTTTGTCTGCGTCTTTATTAAGCTAAACTGTTCTATATATAAGGTGTAACACTTATGTCGGCTAGTAAGGAAAAATTTACCAGCTTATCACCGGCAGAATTCTTTAAGAGGAATCCGGAATTAGCAGGATTCCCTAATACGGCTAGAGCTCTCTATCAGACTGTTAGAGAGCTAGTTGAAAATGCTTTGGATGCGACTGATGTTCATGGAATTTTGCCTAATATTAAGATAAGTATAGATTTAATTGATGCCAACACGCAAATATACAAAGTTAATGTAGCAGATAATGGTATAGGAATACCACCTCATGAGGTTCCTAACGCGTTTGGAAAAGTTCTCTACAGTTCTAAGTATGTCAATAGGCAAACCAGAGGTATGTATGGGCTAGGTGTAAAAGCTGCGGTTCTGTATAGTCAAATGCATCAAGATAGGCCAATAGAGATAGAGACTTCGCCAATTAACTCAAAAAGAATTTATGTTTTTAAACTGAAAATTGATATAAACAAAAATGAACCAATAATAGTAGAAAGAGGATCTGTAATTAATGATAAGGATTTTCATGGCACTTCAGTAGCAATATACATACCAGGGGATTGGACGAAGGCTAAGTCTAGGGTATATGAGTATATAAGGAGAACCTATTTAATAACACCTTATGCTGAGTTTATATTTAAGGATCCAGAAGGTAACGTGAATTATTTCCCTAGGCTAACTAATAAAATACCAAAACCTCCACAAGAAGTTAAACCCCATCCATACGGTGTTGATAGGGAAGAGATTAAAATAATTGCCAATAACCTAAAAAAGGACTATACAATTAAAGAATTTCTCATAAATGAATTCCAGAGTGTAGGTGAGATAACTGCTGATAAAATATTAGAGTTAGCAGGGCTAAGAGGTAATAAGAAGGTCAAGTCATTAACTGAAGAAGAGATAACTAGGTTAGTAGAGGCTTTCAAGAAATTTGAAGATCTTAGACCGCCTAGTGCTGATTCCTTGTCTGTAATAGGGAGTGATTTAATTGAGTTAGGCCTTAAGAAAATCTATAACCCCGAATTCGCAGTTGCTGTTACTAGGAGACCTAAGTCTTATCAAGGTCATCCTTTCGTTGTAGAGGTAGGGATAGCATATGGCGGAAATATTCAAGCTAGCGAAGAGCCTATCGTATTAAGATATGCTAATAAAATCCCATTGATATATGATGAGAAGTCTGATGTTATATGGAAGGTAGTAGAGGAAATGGATTGGAAAAGATACGGAATTGAGGGAGAGCAATATCAAATGGTCGTCATGGTTCATTTATGCAGCACTAAGATACCTTATAAGAGTGCTGGAAAGGAGAGTATAGCAGAAGTAGAAGATATAGAGAAAGAAATAAGGAACGCTTTGATGGAAGCAGCAAGAAAAATGAAGCAATTCTTAACTGAGAAAAGAAAGGAAGAGGAAGAGAAAAAGAAATTATTAACTTATCTTAAATATATTCCTGAAGTGAGTAGATCTTTCTCCATATTTATGTCAGATGGTAATAGGGAGGCAGCTTTAAAAATTCAAAATGAGTTGGAGAATGAGCTGTTTAAGCTTATCTCAAGGAAGCTAAATTTAATTAACATTGAAGAATATAGAAAATTGTATAGGGTAGATAGTGAATGAGCTCAGAATTAACATCAAAAGTAGATAAAGAAGCTAGAAGGAAAGCTGCTAACGTTTTAAAGGGAAGAATTTTGAATGTTTTAGAGCAAGTTAAGAAAGGAGAACCATTAGTTATGGAAATACCTATGCGAACATTATCTAATACAATTTACGATGAAAAAAGGAAGTTATTATTACTAGGTGAGAAGAAGCTTAAGCGAAATTTCCTTGACCTAAACGAAGCAAGGAGATTTATGCAAACTTTATTAATGTCCTCAATAATTTATGAAGCTCTAATTAATGATGAGTATCCAACTATACGTGATTTATACTACAGAGGTAAGCATTCACTTTTATTAAAATCTATCAATGATAACAAAATAGTATCGGAGGAGAATACGTGGGATGAGCAAAAGGAGTCAGACAGTGTAATAGCTGATATAGAAGTATTCACTTCTCTATTGAGAGAAGAGATGTTAATATTAAGCAAAGAGAAGGGTAAAGTGGTAGGGAATTTAAGAATAAGAAGTGGTAATGATATTATAGATCTCAGCAAAACAGGTCATGGTGCGTATGCTATTGAACCTACTCCGGATTTGATAGATTTCATAGACATTGATGCAGAATTTGTTCTAGTCGTGGAGAAGGATGCGGTATTTCAACAATTGCATAGAGCAGGATTTTGGAAGCAATATAAGTCCATTTTAATAACCAGTGCCGGACAACCAGATAGGGCTACTAGAAGGTTCGTTAGAAGACTAAATGAAGAATTGAAACTCCCAGTGTATATTCTCACCGATGCTGATCCTTATGGATGGTATATATTTAGCGTATTTAGGATAGGCTCAATAACGTTATCTTATGAGAGTGAGAGACTAGCTACACCAGAAGCCAGATTTTTAGGTGTTTCCATGAGTGATATTTTCGGAAGTTCTAAGAAGAAACCATATCTTAGTGATGTTGAGAGGAGGAATTACATAATCAGAGCTAAGGATGCAGATATTAAGAGGGCTGAAGAGATTAAGAATTATCAATGGTTTAAGACTAAGGCATGGCAGGAAGAAATTAATACTTTCCTCCAAAAGAAGTCAAAATTGGAAATAGAGGCTATGGCTAGTAAGGGTCTAAAGTTCTTAGCTTTTCAGTACCTGCCAGAGAAGATAAAGAGTAGTGATTATATTAGTTAATTCAGCCGAGACAGGTTATTTCATCTTTTTGTCAAAATAGCTCTCTCATCATTATTATTCGATATAACCTAATATTTCATTAAAAGTGTTTCTCTTGCATGTGTTGCAATAGATATATATGCTTTTTTGAGAACTTATGTCAAAACTGATATTAAGTAGTCTTTCCGTATTGCAGTTTGTACACCTTACCTTCCATGGCATAGTTTAATAATGGGATCAGTATAAAATAAAATTGCTGTGAAGACCTAGCTAGGGCTGAAGTGTGATGAAGGGCCAAAGCTCGGAGCGTAAGAGTTTAAAGTTCAACTGTTTTATATCATTAAGGGTTAAAAATGAGCATAACTTACACGACAGTTGGTGAGTTAAAAGAAGGTAGTTACGTAGTAATAGATGGCGAACCTTGTAGAGTTGTCGAAATAACTAAAGCTAAGACTGGTAAACATGGCAGTGCTAAGGCTAACGTAGTTGCAATTGGTGTTTTTAGTGGCGCTAAAAAAACCTTAATGGCTCCAGTGGACCAACAAGTAGAGGTTCCAATCATAGAGAAGCACGTTGGACAAATAATTGCAGATATGGGGGACAAAATACAAATTATGGATCTAGAGTCTTATGAGACGTTCGAAATGGAGAAGCCAAATGAGGACGAACTAGCATCAAAAATAAGACCAAACGCAGAAATAGAATATTGGGAGATTATGGGAAGGAGAAAAATTGTTAGGGTCAAGTAATAATGTTAGAGAATTTAAGGGACGCGGTTAGAAAATTTCTCACTGGTTCTACACCCTATGAGAAAGCAGTAGATGAATTCATAAAGGATCTTCAAAAGGCTCTTATTTCAGCTGATGTTAATGTTAAGTTAGTTTTTTCATTAACTTCGCGGATTAAAGAAAGATTGATTAAAGAAAAACCTCCATCTATTTTAGAGAGAAAGGAGTGGTTTATATCTATAGTGTATGACGAATTATCTAAGTTATTTGGAGGAGATAAGGAGCCTTCTGTTAACCCTACAAAGAACCCCTATATAATAATGTTAGTTGGAGTTCAAGGAAGCGGAAAAACTACTACTGCCGCAAAGATAGCATATTTCTACAAGAAGAAGGGATATAAAGTGGGGTTAGTAGCTGCTGATACATATAGACCTGCTGCATTAGATCAATTAGTGCAGTTAGGCCAACAAATTAATGTTCCAGTTTATGGAGAAAGGGATAATAAAAATGCTGTTGAAATAGCTAAAAATGGTATCTCAAAGTTCAAAGATAATATGGATATAATAATAGTTGATACTGCGGGTAGACACGGGTATGGAGAAGAGAATAAGCTATTAGAAGAGATGAAAGAGATATATGAGGCTATTAAGCCAGATGATGTAATATTAGTTATAGATACATCAATAGGGCAAAAAGCATATGATCTAGCCTCAAGATTTCATCAAGCGAGTCCAATTGGGTCAATTATAATTACTAAAATGGACGGTACTGCTAAAGGTGGTGGAGCTTTATCTGCGGTAGCTGCTACTGGAGCCACAATAAAATTTATCGGTACTGGAGAAAAAGTAGATGAGCTTGAAGTATTCAATCCAAAGAGATACGTTTCACGAATTCTTGGGATGGGAGATATAGAGACAATCCTAGATAAAATTAAGGGTATGGAAGAATATGAGAAGGTCCAGAAGAAGATGGAAGATGTCATGACAGGAAAATCTAAATTAACTTTGAAAGATGTTTATGATCAGCTGATAGCACTAAGAAAAATGGGACCATTGTCTAAGGTTCTTCAGCATATACCGGGTCTAGGCGTCATGTTACCTATGCCAGATGAAACTCAGTTAAAGATAGGTGAAGAGAAGATGAAGAAGTGGATCTCGGCACTTAATTCTATGACATACAAGGAGTTAGAGAATCCAAATATAATTGATAAATCTAGGATGAGAAGAATTGCTGAAGGTTCAGGGTTAGAGATAGAAGATGTAAAAGAGCTTTTAGAATGGTATAATAATATGAACAAGTTGCTAAAGATGGTGAAGAGAAAGAGGGGAGATTTTGAGAAGTTCTTCAAGGGAAAGATCTAGTATAATAGATACAGTTATTAAAATCTTATCCGAGTATCCATTATGTGATAACTGCTTAGGTAGGTGTTTTGCTAAATTAGGTTATGGGTTGGATAACAAGGAAAGAGGAAAAGCAATAAAGACGTTTCTTATTTTATATCTTGATCATAAAATAAAGAATCACGAAATTGAGGATCTTTCTATAGTAAAGGAGATTTCTCAGAACATGGGGGAATTATCTAAAAATTGGTTCAATTTATATTTTTCATCTGATGAATTTCAAACTAAGAAATGTTATATTTGTGCTAATAAGATTGAGGAATATAAAACAGATTTTCTGGATAAATCTCTACAGATAATTAAAAGTAAACAAAGAAAGTATGTGCTTGGGGTAGAATTAGATGAAGAAATTAAGATGAAAGAGAACGAAATAATGAATAAATTCAATCTATTTTATATGGAAAGTATTAAAAATGAAATAAAAAGGGATGTCGGGAAGAGGTTAACTCAACTTGGTTTTCCTCCGGATATCGATAATCCAGATATAGAGCTAATATATACAATTTCTACGAAAGAGGTTAAAATATTGGAGAAACACATTAAAACTCTATATGTTTATAATCGCCTAACAAGAAATTTACCTATTTCCTCGTGGTTCTCTAAAGATAAAGAGGGTTTAGATAATCTACTAGGTAAGAAAATAATATTAGCTTTTTCTGAACCATCGGATGTAAGGATAATTACAGAATATCCATTAATTATAGAAGATGAGGAAAGGGAAAAGATAAACATTAATGGTTATAATATTGTAAAAATGATGAGCGTTGGAAAGAAGGAGATTGAGAGTATTTCAAATCTGAAGCCATCAAGGAAAAAATATAGAGTGACAGTATATTCTCAAACTAACCCTCCAGATTCTTTTAAACTGTTCGATAATATTTACGATATTTTTATTGACTGCAAATCTTTTAATGAATTAAAAGAGAAATTAGATAAGATGAAACTTGAAAGTAACATGATAGTACTATCAATAGATTTGATAGATGTGGAAGGTAGGATTAATAATTTAGTAGAAACATACATTAAGTAGGATTTAAGATATAAAGTTATGAAAATAGGTCTTATCGGACTAGGTGTAATGGGATATAGAATAGGGGCAAATCTAGCTAAAGCATCTAAATTAGATTTAGTATATAATAGAACTCAACAAGTTGCGGATAAGTTCTCAAAAGATTATGGGGTAGCTAAAGCTTCTAGTATCGAAGAATTGGTGAAAAAATCTGATGTAATCCTCACCATGTTAGCTGATGATAAAGCTGTGAGCTCTGTAGTTGAGCCAATAATTCCGCTTATGAAGGGTAAAATACTTGTTGATATGAGTACTATAAGCCCTACGCTTAGTATAGAATTGGCTAAGAGAATATCTGAAAATAATGGAGTTATGTTTGATTCACCAGTAATAGGGACTTCAACGTTTGTTGAACAGAAGAAGTTAGTAGTGTTAGTAGGCGGTCCTAAGGATAAATTTGATATAGTTCATGATATACTGAAGGAGACCTCTTCGGCAGTAGTTTATATGGGTAACAATGGAATGGGTCTATATGCTAAACTTGTTAATAACTTACTATTAGCCTCCTACGTGGTAGCGATTGCTGAAGCATATAATTTTGGGTTAAAAGCTGGATTAGATCCTAAGCAAATCTCAAATATACTAACTAATTTAAGTAGTGCTAGATCACCTACTACTGAATTAAAGGCACCTAAGTTAGTTAATGAAGACTACTTAGTTCAATTTGCTACAAAACATATGAGAAAGGATCTAGAAATTATTATTAGAGAGTCTCAAAATTTGAAAGCAATTACTCCGCTTTCCTCAATTTCATTGCAGCTGTATAGAATGGCTGAAGCTTTAGGCCTCTCTGAAAAAGATTTCATATCTGTAGTAGAAGTCTTCAAAAGCCTTTCTCCCAAATAGTAAACTATGAATATAAACATTTCAGGTAAAAGGGTTCTAATTACAGCCTCCACAGAAGGTATAGGTAGGGGGGTTGCTGAAGCCTTTTTGCGTGAGGGTTGTAATGTTGTAATATCATCTAGGAGTGAACAAAAACTTAATAAGGCATTAGCGGACTTAAGGCAAATCAGTCCGTCTATATGGGGCTTCATATCAGATCTAACTGTTGAAAGTACTTTAGAAGAACTCGTTATGAAAGCAGTTGAGGTGATGAAAGGAATTGACGTGCTCGTAGTTAATTCTGGAAATCCTCCAAAAGAACCTTCTTTTTTCTTTGAAAACTCAATGCAAGATTGGGAATATTCAATAAGATTATACTTGCTTAGTGCGATAAAACTTGTAAATTTAGTTTATCCATATATGAGAGAACAAAGATGGGGTAGGATATTTTTCTTATCGTCGTGGACAGTAAAGGAACCTCAAAGATTGTTTTCTTTAGCTGATATAACTAGAGCTCCATTAATTCAAATGGCTAAGCTCCTAAGTAGAGAGCTAAGTCAATTCAATATAACAACTAATGTTATTCTGATGGGTAGCTTCGATACTGAAGGCGCTAGAAGATCGTTAAAGAAATACGCTGAAAAGGTAGGTCAACCTGTGGAAGTGGTATGGGAAAAAGAGGTTTTATCTCAAATACCTCTACGTAGATCTGGAGATATTAAGAATGAGTTAGGATCTCTGCTAATTTATCTCTCGTCAGATTATGGAAGTTATGTTAACGGTTCCTATATATTGATCGATGGTGGGATAACTAGATCAGTTTGAAAGCTAATGGAAATCTTTAATATTACCCTTGAAGGACTGAAGGTATTATACCTCACATAAGTCATGGAAAGGTTTATAAAATTAGTCCTATAACATTACTATAGATAGAATATGAGCTCAAGTAAGAAGTCTGTAAAAGTTAAGACGCCTAATGGGAAAGAGATAGAACTAGTGCCAGAGAAAGCTTGGGCTTTAGCACCAAAGGGTAGAAAAGGAGTGAAGATAGGACTTTTCAAAGATCCAGAGACTGGAAAATACTTTAGGCATAAATTACCGGACGACTATCCCATATAACTTTAAAATCACTAACTTTTTTCCCATATTGATGAACATTATTTTAAAGATAAGTGGAAAATTTTTTGATGAAGATAATGTAGATAATTTGAGATTGTTAAAGGAGAGTGTTAAAGAACTAGTAGAACAAGGCTATAGAGTAGGAGTAGTAACTGGAGGAGGAAACACTGCAAGGAGATATATAAAGTTGGGGAGAGAGATTGGCATAGGCGAGGCTTATCTTGACTTATTAGGAATATGGGCGTCTAGATTAAACGCTTATTTGGTAATGTTCACCTTGCAAGATTTGGCATACATGAAAGTTCCTCAAAGTTTAGAGGAGTTTATAGAAGCTTGGTCTCATAGTAAGGTAGTTGTTACTGGTGGCTTTCAGCCAGGGCAATCTACCGCTGCAGTAGCATCATTAGTAGCTGAGGCTTCTTCATCAAAAATTTTAGTGATGGCTACCAATGTAGACGGTGTATACGAGAAAGATCCTAGAATTTATTCTGATGTTAAACTAATACCTCGTCTAAATACAATGGATTTGAGGAAGATTTTAGAGAATTCTCAATCAGTTCAAGCTGGAACTTATGAGCTACTCGACCCACTAGCTATAAAGATAGTGGAGAGATCGAAGATAAAGGTAATAGTTATGCACTACAAAAGATTGAACAAAATAATTAATATACTGAATGGAGAGGAAATATCATCTATAATAGAACCAATGTGAGTCTCATGTCAATCTTAGAAGAAGAAGAATTTAGAAAATTAAAAGGGTATAAAGGGAAAATAAATTATAATGCTCTAGCTAGAATCTTAGATGAAATAGAGCTAGATTTGAAAAGTAGCAAGGATATTAAGACCTCTATAATCTATATTTACACTAATCATTTGGAGGAAGTTAAGAAAAATAAGGAGTTCTATGAGTTAGTAGCTGAAATATTGCAAAAGTATTATCAAAAGATAGGTATTGAGAATGTTAATCAGTTGATACTAAGCATTCTTAAATAATTCTAATTTCGAACCCCTCTTTACCGAATTTATTATATATCCTTTACTTAATCTCTTTTTCCAATGATAAAAGTTGGTATATTAGATTCAACTCTTAGAGAAGGTGAACAAACTCCTGGTGTTGTATTTAATATTGATCAAAGAGTCGAAATAGCTAAGGCTTTATCTGATTTAGGAGTTTCTATGATAGAAGCAGGACATCCTGCAGTCTCTCCAGATATTCATGAAGGGATAAAGAGAATAGTAAAAATGAAAAAAGAGGGTATAATAACATCTGAAATAGTTGGTCATAGTAGGGCGGTTAAAAGGGATATAGAAATTGCTGCTGAATTGGAGGTTGATAGGATAGCAATATTTTATGGGGTTAGTGATATTCATTTGAAAGCAAAACATAAGGCGTCTAGAGAAGAAGCGTTAAACGTTATAGCAGAGACGATAAGTTATGCTAAATCTCATGGGGTAAAGGTAAGATTTACAGCAGAAGATGGTTCTAGAACGGATCTAAACTTCTTGACGATAGTATGTAAGACGGCAAGAGACTCTGGAGCAGATAGGGTAAGCATAGCGGATACGGTAGGTATCTTATATCCTTCAAAAACTAAAGAATTATTTAGCTATCTAGCAAGAGAAGTCAAAAACTTAGAGTTTGATATACATGCTCATAACGATTTAGGACTAGCAGTAGCCAATTCGTTGGCTGCAATAGAGGGCGGGGCTACAATAATTCACACAACCGTTAACGGGTTGGGGGAAAGAGTAGGCATAACTCCCCTACAACAGATTGCAGCTGCAATAAAGTATCATTTCAATATAGAGGTAGTAAAATTAGATAAATTGCAATATGTATCTAGTATAGTCGAGAAATATAGCGGAATTCCTATGCCACCAAACTATCCAATAACTGGGGATTATGCTTTTGTGCATAAAGCTGGAGTTCACGTAGCTGGAGTTTTAAGCGATCCAAAGACGTACGAGTTTATGCCACCAGAGACTTTTGGCAGGTCAAGAGACTACACCATAGATAAATATACTGGTAAACACGCTTTAAGAGACAAATACGACAAACTAGGAGTAAAACTAAGTGAGATCGAATTAGATCAGATATTAGCTAAAATCA
The DNA here is from genome assembly GCF_007050195.1 of Sulfolobus sp. B1. Lineage (NCBI taxonomy): Archaea > Thermoproteati > Thermoproteota > Thermoprotei > Sulfolobales > Sulfolobaceae > Sulfolobus > Sulfolobus sp. B1. Next base: position 19,452 of record NZ_QIMI01000007.1, read on the forward strand.
AATCTAATCCAACCATAAGATTTTACAGAGATGTAGACTTGTTAGAATTAGCTGAGGAAGTGACTGGGAGAGTACTAAAGCCTAGACCACCGGAACATATAGAAGCTATGATTTCAGTTAAGTGTGATTCAAACGTTTATACCACTGCAGTAACTAGACGTATATCAGTTATTCATGGTGTAAAAGAAGTTATGGAAATCTCTGGCGATTACGATATTATAGTAAAAGTGGAGGCTAGAGATTCAAACGAATTGAACCAAATAATCGAGAGTATAAGAGCAGTTAAGGGTGTTAGGTCAACTTTAACTTCTCTAGTGCTTAAAAAGATGTAAAATCTTTTAAGGCTTGAAAACTAAGATTTTTATTGCGGGGGTGCCCGAGCTGGTCAAAGGGGGCGGACTCAAGACCCTTATGTAAGAGATCCGCTGGCGAAGGCCTACGCGGGTTCAAATCCCGTCCCCCGCACCTTTATGAACATGGTATTTCTAAGTTTTTGTTACAATACCGTGTTGAAATCTGGTGTTTCAGCACATACTAACCGATTAGGCTTCCTTAGCCTATGCGTTTTTACCTCATATACATAACCCGATATTTTAACATCCATAGTTATTAGAGGATGATTTCTTAGGATTCCCACGTTTTTAATCGCCATTTCGTCAGGAGAGTTTACACCTAAATCCTGATAGAATTTAAACCATTTTATGAAATCTTCTTCTGAAGAGAGTCGAAACGCAGGTAATAAGGGGTCTAATTGAATCTCTGTGGGCTTTATTCCTTTTCCTTTAAAGTATTCAATCGCCCTCTTTTCCAGTAAACCTAAACATTCCACAATCAGTATGCGTTACTACAATTATCTCCTTAGTTCCGAAGAAATTTGTAGTTAACGTGACAGATCTTATAGCGTCATCAGTTACTATTCCACCAGCGTTTCTGAAGATATGTGTATTATCAGGCTGTATGCCTAAAGCTTGTTCTATATGAACTTTTCATCCATGCACGTTAATACCCATAATCTTCTATTATTTGGAATGCCTTTCACTCTTCTTAACGCATGGCCTTCAAGTCTCTCTAATTCCAGTTCTATATATTCAGATACCATCAATTAATAATGCCGATTACTATTGTAATATGTGTATCCTACGAAACCTTTATATTCCTAAATCAGTTTTTATATCAGATATCATAAATATTGTATTTATACTAAAATCTTTTTAATTTTTCCCATTACTTCACAGAGTTTTACTGTATCACCTACTATCTATTAACTGACTTCCTCCCTGCCCTAAAGGGTGGTGATTCCCTTAGCGCGTCTCATTGGTTCCCTTATTGATTCGGAATTACATCTCTCATGTGAGGGGCAGTCGAGAGGCTCAGAGAATCCCTCTCGTCTGCATATAGAATTGGCTTCAAGAATTTTTCCATTCCCGTCATTAAGGATTAAGCTTTCCTCACTTTTGTAATCTGCATTATCAAGAATCAGCGATGTATGAGCTCTTATCCTTATTTACTGCTATTATCATCTTAGAATATCTTATACTCGCTATATGTTGAGGTTGCCCCAGAGGTTCTTAAGGCTATATATAAATGGGCCTTATCCTAGATCTAGATAAACCCATTCTTGAAGATACATTATATTTATGATTATATCAAAAAGATAATTAAATTGCCGTTCACATGAAATTGTTGAAGAATTGAGGAGATGGGTTTCCAATTTAATATAAAATTGATTCTAGCTCATGAATAATTTTTATATTAATAATAAATGTAAAGAAATCTAAAGTGAAATTTATATTAGATTTTTGAATAACAAGATGGCTGAACTATTTAGAGGTGATTTGGTATTGGGGGATTAAGTGGGTTAAAGGTCTGAACTCCTTACTATTTCTTCTATTCTTCCATTTTCATCAGCTATTATTACTTTATCGTATAAGTCTTTACAAAACACTCCAGTTTCAACTATACCCGGTATCTTTTTAATTATTTCATTAAATTTACATAACTCTTCGGCTTTTACTACAACATCTAATATTGCGTTTCCGTTGTCGCTTATTACCGGACCAATCTTTCCAGAGCCTTCTCTATACTTAACGGCGTATCCGTTATCTTCTAAGTATTTCATAATATAATTTATACTCACGCTAATAACTTCCACTGGTACTTCATATAATTTATTCCTTTTCATTTTATTCGAATCTCCAATAAAAATTCTCTTTTGTGAAAAATAAGTGAGAAGTTTCTCCCTAAATAGTGCTCCTCCTCCACCTTTAATTAAGATTCCATCTTGCGTTATTGTATCGAAGCTATCAATATATACTTGGGGTCTTATTCCAGAGAAGAGCGTAATTACATTAAAATTGTTTTTAGACAATTCTATTTCAGTATCGATGGAGCTAGCAACGAATAATTTATCTTTCTTTAAATCCTCGTGCTTGCTCATGACTTCTATTAGCTTTCTGATAGTCTTACCTGTACCTAATCCAATTATGTTAATATCCTTCACATACTTTATACTATATTCTGTTAAAACTTCCTTTGGATCCATAGGTAGTGTATTATAAGATTTGATTTTAAAGCTAAAGGGAAAGGTTAAAAACATTAGAGTAAGAAACAGTAAATGGATTAGGTTATGCGTGCTTTCCGCAGTTATCTTGAAGTGGAGTTATTCTCATATCATCTTCATAAGAGATTATACAAATGAATTCAAAATCCTCATCATTTTCATTTATTAATTCGTGTGGAACATCAGAATTTATGAAGACGAAATCTCCGTATTTAACTTCCCTCGCATCACCGTTTGCACATACTTTACCTTTTCCTTTTAGAATTACTAGAGTTTCCGTGTATTTATGTTTATGATGGGCTATAATTCCTTTAGGCTTAATAATGAAGTGTCTTACGGCATACTTTTCGTTACCGTGCTGTCTTGTTATGAGCCATTGTATGTATGCATCTCTTGATCCTCTTACTTGTACTTCCTCTATTTTAACATCCTTAAAGTTTCCGAAATAATAATCCATATTTACTCATTATTTTCCTCTAAAACCGATTATTAACTTTTATTCATACTGATATTCTCCTAGCCCTACAAGGGCAAGGCTTATCCTCACTTTGTCAGTTCTTGCAACCATTTGCTCATCAATCACTGAGCCTGGAAGTTCATCATTTAAAAAATTAGCTAATAATTTTGATAATGATAAAATTAGTTTTTCCTTCCTCTTGCTTAGGATCCCCACCGACAATTACAACCTTTTTATAATTACCGTTTTTAGCGGTCTCAAGAGATTTTTCAACTATTTGATCTAATGTGTCAACTTTTTTATCAATTACAGCTGGAACTACAGCATAACATAATTTAAACCTCCTAGCTAGTTTATAATTAGGGCATATGCCTATGATTTCTTTTTGTGGTCTCAGCCTAGATATGCGTAGGATTGAGTTACCTGATCTACTGTAAACTAATATCGCGTCAGCCTTAGAAATTTTTGACGCATTTACTGCTGCTAATGCAATAGCATCATCTTCATTATTTAGGGGTCTTATTGCTCTATGTTTTACACTCTTTTCCACGTTGGTTATAATGTTATGTAACACTTTTACACTCTCTATGGGATAATTGCCAATTGCAGTTTCATCGCTTAGCATAATTGAATCTACTCCTTGGATTATAGAATTCGAAATATCGATAATTTCCGCTCTAGTTGGTAGTTGATTATTTATCATTGAAGTCAAAACTTGAGTGGCTAATATGACTGGTTTACCGAAAGTTCTAGCTACTTTTACAATCTTCCTTTGAACTAATGGTAGGTTTTCTAATCCTATCTCCACACCTAGGTCTCCTCTAGCTACCATTATCCCATCTGAAACCTTTGTTATATTAACTAAGTTTTTCAGAGCTTCACTCTTCTCTATCTTAGCTATTACCCATACATCATCCCCTACAATCTCCTTAATCTTCTGTATATCGTTTTCACTGATGACAAAAGACAGACCTATGTAATCAGCTCCTAAATCTAATGCTTTCTTAAGTAGCTTTATATCGTTTTCCGTAATTCCAGATTTGAGATTCACATTAGGTATGTTTATTCCCTTTCTAGGCATTAGGATTCCTTCTTCTTCTACTATTCCCTCTACCTTGTTTTTACTCACTGAGATTATTTTAACTCTTATAGTACCATCGGCTATCAGTACATACGATCCCTCTTTTACTGCAGAGTAAAACAGTTCATCACTAACTGGTACTCCCTCATTTTGCGAAAATATTATTCTGTCTCCTTTTTTCAATTCTATTGGTTTTTTAAGATCTCCTATCCTTAATTTAGGTCCAGGCAGATCAGCTAGAATGCTAGAATTAGATGCATAATCTTTTAATAGGTCAAAATACTTTTTGTGAGATTCTTCATTACCATGAGCTAAGTTTATCCTGAAAACATCAACGAAAGCACTCAATTCATGAATTTTATCTTCTGATGAAGGTCCTAAAGTGGCAACTATTTTTGTCTTTCTCATCACATTACCTTACTTATTATATCTTTAATATTTTCACACGCTTCTTTTACACCACTTTCACATATCTTTTTAATTATCTCATTAGATTCTTTAATAGCTCCCAACTTTTTATATGCATTTGCAATCTTTATTAAAAATTCAGCACTAACGTTCATGTTTATAATCTCACTATACAATTTGTCTAATTGATCTTTTTTTCCGGACGAAATTATTGCCTCTAATGCTAAATCTACGTTTTCACTTGTTTTTTTCAGAATCGCGTAACAGTAAGGTATTCTCTTAACATTAGCACAAACTGATATATTGAATATCTTCCCTAAGGAATCTAAAACACTCACTACCGCTTTACATTCTGCCGCGTCTATTATGTTACAAATAACCCAGTTAGACTCCTTAATATTTTCTGAAGTTATGGTCTTAGATAATAAATCAATTCCCTGTTCTACAAATCCGTCTAGAATCAACTTCTTAGCTTCAATTAATTTTCTTCTAAGTTCTTGCGAGTCGCTCATCAATAATACTTTATCTTCTAATGGTTTAAATTATTTCATATAACCGGATCTCTAATTTTTTGGAATTAAAGAGAGAGTTGACTTATATTAACTATATATCTAGAGAAATAATCTATATTACTAATTTTATTTAACGCTAAGTCTGTCACATATCTTCCCATAGCTGGTCCATAACTCCATCCTAATCTGCAACCTCCAGTTGCTATTATAAGATTCCCTTCTTTCCCAAGTATAGGAAAGCCATCCGGTGAACATGGTCTAAATCCCATTTTAAGATCCATAACGGAAGAGATATCGATCAGATTTTTTACCCTTTTCAAAAATAATTCTGCTCTGTCAGAATTATATGAGAAATCTGCATCAAATCCTCCAGTAATTTTTATGTGATCGCTAAGTGGAGAGACAGCAACTCCTTCCTCAGCTAATACAAAAGCTTTACTTATTTTAGCTACTCCTTTAATTCTATAACCATATCCCTTAAATGCCGTTACCGGTAAATTTAGGTTCTTAGTCCAAATTCCAGCTGAAACAACTACTATATCGTATTTTTCATCATCTATATATCCATTTCTCGTTACCTTCTTAACTTCCTTATTTATTACTCTTATTTCTTTGAGTTCTCTTCTCATTCTTTCTATAAATTTCTCTGTAGAAATTCTACTTAATTCTGGGAAGAAAATTCCACCGACAAATCCTTCTACTTCAGCTACCTCAAATTTAGGTTTAAAAGGGCTTCTCTTCTCATCCTCTATGCCTTTTTCAAGTTCCTTTTGATTCTTATAAACCTCTAGTAAACCATCATCGTGATAATCAAAATCATTTTTCTCCTCAGCTAGCCTTTTGTACTCTTTAAGAGAAAAATCAGCCATTTTCTTAATCTCGCTCCACACATAGTCAGGAGGGCTTTTATTCAGATTTCTTAATAATTCTACAAGCCATGATTTGTTAACTTCTTTTATTTCAGTAGATTTATAAATTTTATAATTTATCATTTTTATAATCATACTTGTAGTATTTATTCTATCAAATCTATACGGCTCAATCAACCCTGCAGCATGTATCGACCCAGCTCCTAAGAAATTTTTCTCGTAGATAGTGATATCGTCTAATCCCTCTTTGAGAAGATAATAAGCAGAGAATAAACCGGTTATTCCTCCACCCACAATACCGATTTTCAAGTTAAGTCTTTAATTAATTTTTCAGCTAACTTTTTAATTTTACTTTTTCTTAAGGTAAGCTCTTCGAGATATTTTCCGTATGCCTTTAATTCTTCTTTTGATATGAAGCCAGTGTTAGTCAATTCAAGAGCCGCTCTCCACGCATATATCCTTATATTGGCTTTTCTATGTTTCAAAAAATTAAGAAATCTCTCTTTATCTTCCGTAGAATAAAATATTCCTTCCTTAACCAAAGTAACGAACATTCTCCAAGCTTTCTTTCTTACAGTAGAGTATCTACTTTTTAATAATCTCCAATACGAATTTCTGATTGATAACATTATACTCCTTTCAACTAACCCTAAGTTTATTAGCTCTAAGACGTTACTCCACGCTGACCATTTAATCTTATCAGAATTCGCTTTCAGAGCTCTCTCTATTCCTTTAACATTAATTGCCTTATAAATATTCAAATTTTTCCACGCATCATCTCTAATGTTTTGATAGCTATTCCATAATAATGATCTTAAATATCCCTTATATTTTTCTAATTTATTTGAATTTCCACTCTCTATAATAAAGTTTATACATTTCCACGCGATATCCCTTTTCTCCTTTCTTTTAC
>NZ_QIMI01000080.1:0-8206 GCF_007050195.1 Sulfolobus sp. B1
GTGATGATAGATGAGCCCTTTGAAAACGTGGATTACGCAAAGAGGAAGATCCTCATCAACTGGTTTAAGGAGTATGGAGAAGCTGGACTTGTGGTAACCCATGAGCTAGACATGTTAACCATATTCAACAACTATTCAACCTATTTAATATTTGATGGGAAGGTGTATGGACCAATAAGGGTAGAGGACTTCCTGGAGTCTTCAATAATCAATGGAGAAGATCCATCAGCTTTACTAGTCTTAGAGATTAAAGGTAGGAAATTCTCATTAGTTAAGGGAAAAGGTGAGGACAAGATAAGGAACTTGGGGAATATTGATAAACTATACTTAGTGGTATGAATTGACTGAGACAATTGTCAAAGAAGCAAAGAAGATCGCTGAGCGGATAATAAAGTACGAGACTAGGAAGTATTTAGGCAAAGTTTACATCCTTTGGTCTACTTATCCCTTGATTATAACTTTATTTTACTCTATCATCGTAGACTACTTCCCTTCTCTATATAATGACAAATTTTTCACGTTTAGCTTTCAAGCCCTGCTTATAGGCTTATATTTTGTAATTATTTACATGTTGATAAGAAAACTAGTTATCACTACCTTAAGGTACAACGGGATTTATGGCAAAGGGAGTAAAAAGCGATCTCGCATTGTAACCCCATTATTGTGGTCTTTGATAATACTTGTAACTTTGGTCATGTTCTTAGGGTACTATACGTCGGATATCCTTCTGGCGGTATCAGGTTCCTCTATTTACACTGTTTTCGTAATTTACTCATTTTATGACTCTTTGAGGATTGTTGGTATCAAGTATTATGACGTTTTAGCCTTAGCCTCTTTCGCAATTGGTATGATGGCTATTCCTTTCGGAATTTACTTACCTTTCTATATAATGAGCGTTTTCTGGATTTACGCTGGTTATAAATCGCTTGTGGAGGTAATTGAGGATGAGTGAAGACGTAAAGAAGTTACTGGAGATGATGAAGAACCCTGCCCTATCAAACTCTTTAAGGCTAGGCATTTTAATATCCTTATACGTTCTAAAGCGGACTTCTTTCTCTAGCTTACAGAAGTCCTTAGGAGTTCCCAAGAGCTCCTTACATGCGAGTTTACAAGTTTTAGAGGAGAGCGGTTTGATAAGAGTAAGGAAATTGCCTACGCCTCTAGGTCCTAGGACATTCATAGAGTTAACCGACGAGGGGAATAGGGTAATTAAAGAGTACATGAGTATCATAAAGAAAATAGAATGAAATTCATTACATGCGAAACCTACTTATGAAGAGGTTACAAAGTTAAGGAAAGCCTCGTAGGGAGGGGATGACAAAGCATATAAACTCTTTATTATGGGTAGAGGGCTAAAAAGGGTGGGAAAGAAATCAGAGCTATAGTTTCAAGATGTTCCCTCCACTGCTCGCTCTCGTATCTAATTATGGAAAAGGTCTACGTTTAGTTTTAGAGTGGTTAAGAGAAAATAAGCCAAAAATTTGTTAAAAGACATGGATAAGGGTACTTACGAAACACTAAGGCAAAAGTTTAATCTACCGTCAAAGGTTACCATAGACTGTTATAGGAATGCTATAGCAAAGTACAAGTCGTGGTTGAAGAACCCTAAACGTGGTAGGTACCCTACAGTACGTAAGGTCTCTCTCTGGTTAACGCCAGAACAATCATACTCTATTGATTTCAACAAGATGGTCGTGAGGATAGTAGGAGTTGGTGAGTTGAAAATCCTAAGTTATCCAAGGAACTTATTTGAATACAAGGACTGGGAAATAAAGGAAGCTAGGCTATTGCTAAAGGAAGGCAAAGCGTACCTAAAGGTCACTCCTCTAAAGGAATGGAAGGTACCAGAGGCTAAAGATGGTGTAGCAGTTGATATTAACATGGCTGAGGTAGTTTTAGGTAAAGACGATAAACAGTACGTTAGGATACCCACAAGATTAGAGGATGCCCATCACTACAAGAGCTTAGCTGAGGGCTTTTAGAAGAGGTGGAAAGAGAACGACAGGTCTTGAACAGGAATAAACACTTTCACAAGAGGGCTAAAGACATGCTGGAGGTAGATAAGTGGATTGTAGAGGTGGCTAAGTCATTTAACGTCTCAAAGGTGTTCATTGAAGACCTCATCAAGAAAGTTAAGAAGCTACTAACTGAGTTTAGAGATAAACTCTATCTAATACTGGATTGAATGACAAGCTAAGAAACATGGGCTAAAGGTAGTGTATGTTGATCCATAATACTCCTCCACTCATTGTCCTAATTGCGGTAGTAAGATGGAGGAAGTAAGACATATTTTCATTGTGCTAGTTGTGGTTATGAAAACGACCGTTATTCCAAATTATGAACATTTATGGTTCTCTGACCCCCTCGACATATGAGAGATGTAAGCACTAACCGATGAGGGGAAAACCCTCTAAGGGGAGGAAATCAGTAATGGCTTTCTGCTGATAGACAATGAAGGTTTTTATCTCTAAATCGTTAGTGTTCCCCATGAAGATAGGGATTAAAAGCATCGGTCCCATTAAAGAGGCAAATATTGATTTTCATGATAAGGTTGTAATAGTTGGGGGTAATTCCACTGGCAAGACTTTTATCTCAATCTTAGTGTACTTTCTCCTAACTCTGCCAAGTATGTTGAGTGGACCACTAAAGTACAAGTTAGAACTCCCAGCTATTGAGGTAAACAATGAGGTCTCTCTAGAGGTTCCAGTGAGTTTTAAGGAGTTAATTGAGGAGAACAAGGATATAATATCTAAAAGAACCGGGGAAGGGTTAAAGTCTGTATTTGGTGTAAACATTAAAGAATTAATAAGGTTTCAAGATAACGAAAGCGTAATCAAGAGCGATAAGATTAAGATTGTCTTGCATGGAGACGACGTTGACGTGGAAACTAAAATAGATGAGAGAGCAAACTTTAACGTAACAGTTGTGAAGATCTCTGCTGGATTTCAAACTTGTAGTAGTACAAGTGGTCCAGAGGGCAAAATAGTGGTTATTACTGGGGATAGAGTAGAGGAGTGCCTTGAAAACTCATTAGCGTATCATTCCTTAGTGAAGTTCCTTATGGAGCCCTCTTATTACCCTGTGGCATTTTTAAGTACTGAAAGGATAGCCTCAGCGTTCTATTTACCTAACTTAAATAAGCTAATTTTGCCCCCGGTTTCCGCGAGCTTAGGTAAACCCTTAATCGCTGATTTCTTAAAATATATAATTCCTGGCGTTAAGTTTGAGCTATTCGGTCATGAAGTGGAGGTAAGCAAGGACTTCTCAATTAGGGTGTCTAAGGAGGAGAGAGAAGTTAACCCTTCGTTAGTATCTACTGGAATATACCAGTTGATCCCAGTCGAGTTAGCTCTGAGGAACCCTATACTTAGGACTGTCATAATAGAGGAACCTGAAATAAACTTACATGTTGACGCACAAATTGAAGTGGCAAAAAGGTTGGCTAATGAAAATACTAAGAAGCTGTTTATAACCACTCATAGTGAGTGGATCCCAATGTTTATAGCTAAGGTGGGTAAGACTGAAGGTCTAAGGATTTATGAGATTGTTGAAGGTGTACTGGAAGAGAGAAAGGTAGACGAGGAAGGCTTTGTGGAGACCTTCAAGACGATCTTCCCTAAGGCAAATAAAGGAATAGAGGAGTTATTCCAAGAGGTGAGTAAGGTAAGTGAAATTAAATGAATTTATGAGTATTGGAAATGGAGTCTTATGTATAAAATATGATAAACTCTGCAAAAGAGAGAAAAAGAGTGTTGATGCAGTCTGCATAGCTCTAAACGATACCAAATATGATGAGAAGATTTATTGTGTTAAAGTTGAGAACAATAATGAGATATTGCTAGAAAGAGAGAAAGAACTTAGAATTCCCATAAATTGTGTTTGCTTAGACAGGGAAATAGAGGAAAGAGTAAGAAATTTTGTGATGGCTGCACGTGAGTTAAGCTAGAAAATTATAGTGAATAGAATTCCTCTCTGACCTCCTCCCCTTAGAGGGTGAGGATTTCTTTGTCTTTTGTCATATCGGGTCTAGCTTTATTAATGTGGGGTTTGGTTTCATCGGATCTCATATATATCAACCCTTGGGCTTCACGGGAGTCAAGCGAATTCTTCGCCCTCACCCGCCCCATTAGCGGGATAACCCCAACCCACAGTGGGGGAACATCTTGGGCTATGCCAGCCTTTCGGGATACATACCCACATCTGGCATTATGTAAAAATATTAGTATGGAGTTGTATAAACTTAATAGTCACACTGAAACTGCCGACTACGGGATGGACTCTCGTGACGGGTACATAATTATAAATATAACTTTACATCTTCAGAGTCAAGCATAGGTACTCCGCAACATATTATATAGCATTACTTTTTGTTTACTGTACACTTCCCCTTGATGATATGGACTATAATATTCCTAATAACTACATTAGTTTTCGTTAACAGTAATTATTTATAGATAGTCTTTCAACGAAATCCTTCCAAAGTCTTTCAGAAAACGGTCCATAAAGAATTATTAAATATATTAAAAAGTACGATAAGAAGAGATATAAAGAGAAAACTACATTGTTTGTGGTAATAACGTAGAGAGTAGGGCTCCAAATAGTGACAGCTAAAGCTATGAAAATCAATACTCCCATAAGAGAGAATTTGAATGGTATTTGCTCGATGTCCCTAATTTGTGGAGGTGGTCTAAAAGAGATTAGTAACCAGGTAAGTGGTACTGAGGATAAAGGTAGTGCAAATAAACTTATTCCGATTCCTAGTAGGTGATGTGCAATCTCAACTATTCCAAATGGTGAAATTACAGTGTATGAAAGTAACAATCTAGCAAACATTCTAGTCCTTATATATTTCATCAAGTTCAATCCTACAAAATCTATCCATAATCTCTCGTTTTGAAATGATTGTCCTATGAACGTAACGTAAAAGGTTACACAGTAAATCAATAAGAGGTTATTTATTACTATTGATGATTTAAATAGCATCAAAATTAAAGCCCCTACAACCGAGGGAGGAATAACTATGATAAGAGTTGGTATCCTTAAATTTTTCGTACCACTCCCATAAAATCCAAATCTCATAGTTGTTGAAAAGAACGTAGTGTAGAGGATCGACCCAAAGAATGAAGAAGGGAAAGGAAAATCTATTGGGTTCTTAAACTCAGAGGGATAAATGGTTAACGAAATAGCCCTCTCCTTAAGTTCTTTACTTATCTTGTACAAGAAAACTTCCATAAGACCTAGGAGTATTACGTAATATAATAACGAAAAGGGTGAAGGATTGATAAGTAGATATATCAGATTAATCGAAGGATATACAAAGAATGAGGCAAGCAGATATGCTAGGAAAAGTACGTTTATTAATATCCTCCTCTGTAAGTTTAATACTCCTCCTATTATAAACAAACTTGAAAGGAATAGCGAGAAGAGGATTACTCCTATCACACTGATTAATACGGATGAAGAGGAGAGTATAGAAAAGAATAGGAAGATGAGTAGGAGGATAAGTGAATCTCCCAATTGTTTAATTAGAATTAAGTTAAATAGTTTAACTTTAGTAGAAATTAATACGAAATCCATTTCAGATTTTGTTAGGTAAGAGGGATAAATTAGACCAAAGATGACAATACTAAGTGAACCCCAAAATATTATGTCTTCGCCCACTACTCCTAATTCAATATAAGGATGAGTTAATCTAACCCATGCTAAGAGGGCTATGAATAAATAAGAGATTAAACTAACGATTATGAATCCCTTAGTATATCTCGATTTAACGTAAAAGTAAAATAACCTGGTTAACCTCAAATTTTCCCACCCATAATTCTTGCTACTACTTCTTCCAATCTCTCCTCGTTTTTAGAGAGTTTTTTCAGATCATCCATTCTACCCTCCCAAATAACACTTCCCTTATTAATTATAATGACGTACGACGTAAGCCTCTCTGCAATAGACATTATGTGTGTAGAGACGAGCATAGTGGAGTTCAATCCTCTCAAGTACTTGATCACTTCTTCTTGTGTTGGTAGGTCTAGGTAATTCAGTGGTTCGTCTAGGAGCAAAACTCTTGGTCTGTGAATTAAAGTCATCGCAATTGCTAATTTCTGTCTATTACCTCTGGACAGGGATCCTGCTGGCTTATCTAAATCCTCTAAATGAAGAAAGGAAGCTAGTTCAACTATTCTACTCTTATAATCCCTTACTCCCCTCAACAATGCTATGTATTCTAAGTTCTCCTTTACTGTTAAGTTTAAGAAAGGTAAGGCGTCCTCTGGTAAATATCCAATACAGTCCCCTGCCAAATCCGGAGTGGAATTACAAACCATTACTTTTCCCGAATCGGGCTTCAACAAGCCAGATAGTATTCTAAGCGTTGTAGACTTCCCAGCTCCATTAGGACCTAAGAGAGCAAAGGATTCTCCACAAGGTACTTTGAAGCTTAGCTCATCGAGAGCCTTTATTTTAGTGAAACTCTTAGTTACTCCTTCTAATTCTATGCAATACTCCACAAGTCAGAAATTAAAAATAAAGGATTTAGCTCTATCGCTAGAAGAAGTATAAGGTATCTAGATAGAAGGCTATTGCAAACAACGTCAACATCGCTAACGGTAGGACGTAACTATAAATAGCTTTACTCTTAACTCCTTTTCTTAACAACAAATTTCCTAAACCAGAGGTAGAGTGTAGTATGAAGAAGAAGGCTAGAGGGGCTATTAATATTAAATGTAGCTCCAAGCTGTTTCCTCTGTTTAATAATCCTAACGTCATTACTGTTATGAAAGTTGAGGTTTGGGGACCCGCACCAAAGCCCGTAATTCCTTCTAATATGGCTAAGATGAATAATATGTAAGCAGTTTGTCTTTGAAGTTCCGGGTTATAAATTGAATCCTTAGATATTGGATTGAACGTCTTCTTGTAATTGTTAACCATCATTACAATCCCTATGACAAAAAGGGGTATCAATTTTGAAATAGCCCCTAAAGAGATGATTAGAGTAGACGTTATTATTAATAATCTATTAGTCCTTCCTTGCAACATCAGGATACCCCAGACTTTCCCAATAGCCTAGAACATTCTTCGATGTTACATGAATTCTCACAAGCCACTTAGTATATGTATAACCCCACCACCTGGGAACAACCATTCTAACTGGATATCCGTGAACTTGAGGTAGGGGCTTTCCGTCAACCATGTAAGCTACTAATGTATCATCTTCCATTGCCTTCCATAAGGGTAAATCTGCTGTATAACCCTCTGCACCAAATGTCAAAACCTTAATTGCCGAAGCTTTAGGGTTAGCCATGTTAAGTATATACCTTAAAGGAACACCAGTCCACTCAACGTTTGCCCTTAAGAATAGAGGGTCTGAAACACATTGTATAGTATCTTTTATGGTGACAGAAGGCATTGAAGTTAATTCGTTATAAGTTATTTGTAAAGGATTTTCAACATCTCCATCTACTGTTAATACGTAATTATTAAGATTTATTGAAGGAGTTTCAGCTATTTGTACTACGTACCAACTTCCGAAAGGAGTTAAACCATTAGAATGTTGTAAGGAATTAATCTCATAACTACCCAGTCGATAAAGTGTTATTAAGGAAGCTGAAAGAACCATTAACTTTAAAAAGTCTCTTCTTCGCATAATTCTCTTATTATAAACTAGAAATATAAGTATTTACCAGAATCTAAACTATGTTTGAAATGAGATTAAAATCCTTTACGTTCTAGATTGGTAGTTTAAAAAGAGTACATTCACCAGATTAAGTCTACTAAAAATTTTTAAGAATATCAATAATTTTTTATAAAATATGAGGAAAAGCCCCTCCCTTCGTGGTGGAGAGGAAGTCAAGCATATAATCGCATTATGACTATACAATTTTATATCTTTAGATTCCAAATATTCACTATGGAAGAACAGCTAGAGAAGTACGCTGAGTTTCTGGAGAAGTACGCTGAGTATTTAAGAAAGAATGGGAAACCAATCATAGATATACCTTTATCGCCTGAAGAAATTTTATCTGAGGCGTCAAGAATAAGGGCAAAGTCTAAGGTTAAAGCTGAGCATGGTTGGATATACGTTGATCTCAACGAAGGAGTTGTTGAGCATTGGGCTCATATAGAAGGGGAGGTTATAATTAAGCTAGACAAATTATACAGACCGTTAAAGATAGAGATAGAAATAAAGGACACAATGGATAGTGAAAAAGTG
>NZ_QIMI01000081.1:0-7998 GCF_007050195.1 Sulfolobus sp. B1
TAATAACCTCTCCACTATCTAGGTTAAGCTTAGGCTTACACGATAAATCTTTTAACCCTCTTTCTTATGTAATAATAAGCGTTCAGGTCAGTTAACTCAAACCTATATAACTTTACTTCCTTACCACTCAAATCCCTCCAAATCTCTTCCTCATAACTTATTACCGATGGATGTTCAGTTATCCTCTCGGGATTATCAGTCATAACATAAATCGGGAAAGTTGTTTTCACCTTAACCCTTCTGAAGTTATCTAAAACTAGCTCAACGCTATTATAAGATGGAACGGCATCAACCACGTAGCCTTCCATTACAAACCCCCGTCTTGTGAACGTATCAGACTTCATCACTCTTATTACATACTCTCTCAGCCAATACTGAGATGATCGCTAGAAAAACGATTTCTTGTGGGTCGGATACTTCATCATATAAAGCGCTCTGGAAATATCTAATCCTCTTAGAGGCTTCTAAGATCACTTCATCAAAGCAAGGGTAACTTAATCTCTTAGAGAGTCTAGATAACTTATTTAACTCATCATCAATCACTTTAGTAAACGATGGCTGTGTTCTTCCCATGTATAAATATATGGAAAATCTACCTAATAAGTTTTGAGAGAGTTGACCGAAAGTATTCTTTAAAAAATTTTTGTATAAGTATGGTTTATAATGATATTACATACTATGTGTAGAGAATTATATAGAATTTGACTAAAATAAACTTTTAAACTTTCCATAAAAGAATATTATGAAAGTACTTTTAAAGTGTTGATTCAACTTCGTAATACCAAATAAATAAGCCGTACTCTGATGAAAATTATTTAAGGTTTAAAGGTTCTATATAAAAATTTGTTCAATGTCATGTTAACCTTATACCATTTTTTTATCATATTAAAGCATTATTTTAGTCTAACTTAAAGGTTTAAGGGGTGTTAAAGGATCTAGGCTATTGATCTCCATGAAAATAAACACACAAGTCCTAATTTCAAGTCAATTTGTAAGAACAGCAATAATAGTAACAGCGGCATCTCTACCATTAATTCTAGCAGCACTACACATAGTACACGCTGGTCTATCAACAGATCCAGCTACAGGTTGAGCTCATTAAATATTTTTCAAAATCTTATACGAGAGTTTTTTAACTAAGTATACCTATCTTCTTTTATACTATGATTATCGACAATAGTAAACTTACTGCCATCATTCATCTGATCGAACATTTTGGTTATGATAACATTGAATTACTCAAAGAGTTAAGTGGAGTAAAAAATGTTGAAGATTATATAAATTTTTTAGAAGAGAAAAAGGTACGTGTATCTCCATCACCGAATTTTAAAAGAATTGGGTTAACCTTCTACCACACAGTAATTGATTTAAATAGGAAATTAAATTTAGTAGATTTTTACTATTTGCTAAATGGTTTCCCAATTGGTATCTTAAGAGATGTAGTAGTTGCAAATAAGGTAATACTCGATATATTGTTTCCTAGTGGAAAGTGGGCATTTATACAGATCTTAGATTATTTGCGAGATGAGGCTGGACTAATAAATGATTACAAGGTTTATATGGAGTATGAGAGAGAAGTTTACTCTATAAATTATGAAAAGTTTAATTTTAATGAGCTAAAGTTTTATGATAACTTCATACTTGACAAGCCTAGAGAGCCCATTTATTTGAGATATTTAGAGGATGATTTTAAACCTGACTGGTACGATGTTGTGATGATAGGAAAAAGGCAAGAGGGGGTAAACTTAACTTTTGAGCAAATAGCAAAAGCATTAGGTATAAGCGTAGATGAGGTGAAGAATCACTATTATGATCACGTAATTGGAAAAAGCCTAATAGATGCATTTTACGTATATATAGGAAAATATGACTACAGAATAACGTTAATAATGAACACTGTAAAAAAGGAAGTAGCAAAGGAGTTAACTAGGATACCCACACTAATGAGAATATCATACTTACATAACGATAAGATTTACGCATTAGTGGTAGGTCAAAATCACGTTTTATTAGATATACTCTCCTTTATAAACAAGTTATCTTATGATTACGACTTTACTTACGATGTTTTCATTCATCCATTGAATCCGTTTAGAGAGTATACAGTTACTGCATCTCTACCTTATGAGCACTTCTCTAAGGATGGTAAATGGGAAATATCGTTAGAGGAAATGATGAATAATATGAAAAAAGCCTTAGTTAATGTCCTTAAACGAGAATGAAAAATATTGAAGAGACCTATAATTCTTATTAAACTTCTTCACGGTTTATTGGCATTTACAAAGTGATGTAAAGCCTCTCTGGCGGGAAGGAGGTTAGATTTCTTCTAATCTGAAATATGGTACAAGACAGAGGAAAATTGTTCTATAATTAGCAAGAGAATACTCTTCATTAAATTGGCAAGACTTGTTATAAAGCACTAAAAAGTTTTTAGGAAGGTTTCACGAGCGAGGAGGAAACTTATTAGGATTGCTTTAAGAATATAAATGTGACAGAGTGGATAGTTCCGTGTGTGGACAACAATTTCATCCACCCCCATAAAATTTTATTCCAACTTATGCCAATAGATTTAGAGTAAATTGTATTGAAGAATATTTTTTAGCCATCTCGTTATTTTGTTTCTTAATGGGTTAGGTGAGTGTTAGGGAATCAAACCGATTCATCTACTAGTCCCAATGAATAACCCTAAAAATACTTTTCCACAATAAAGAAAATTCAATTTATATCAAAACAACCAAATTGTTGTCCACAAACTGCGTAAATGTGAGACTAGTCATAAGGTATGAAGAATTCTACTAGCCCAGAATCGTAACGCATATAATGAAAATGCTGACCATGAATCCTCATTAGCGAGCAAATAACCCTCATGGTATTAAGCTTATAATAACTTAAGAAAAGCAAGGCAACGTGAATAAAGCTCCACAACTTGACAGTTTACCTCTTCTAGCCATAAATGATGAGCACTTCCTTAACTTTGTAATATTGACGATTGTAATACTATAATAACAAAGGTATTCGAATATATAGAAGAGGAATTGGGGAGTGGCGGGTGGGGTTGGCGGGAATGATGAACGGCTTGGGAGCAGAACCCCCGTGAAGGGGGGCGTGGCAGTTGACCCGCCACTCCCTGATTCTCTTTTGTCTTAAAGATAAATAAGGCTTTCTATCAGCTTTTAAGAAATAGGTGAAGCCTTACCCGTTAAAATGAAAAGGGGTCAGCAAAATAATGCTCTTAACAAGTATGAGGGTTTAACTATCGAGGAGGAGACTTATTAGGATTGCTTTAAGAATATAAATGTGGCAAAGTGGATAGTTCCTAGGGATAGATTTTCTAAGCTCTTTTCTTTCTCCCTTGAAGCTAAGCAAGTTTTTCTAAATTATATTGTAGACGATAAATTTTCAGTTTGTTATATTACAGGCAGATTAAAACAAATTGCAGATCATTTAACTTATTCCTTTGAAGGAGAAATTGGGCATATGTACTGGAGTGTGAGGTATAAGGGTGTCAACACTAGTGTGATTAATAAGTACGTTCAAGTTTACTTCAATAGCGAAGGTGATATAAACGATAATATATTAATTTCTCTAGTATTCGCAAAGGAGCTGGGGTTACTGAGTTTTGGGGTGATAACTGACGTTGAGTTAGACGCTTTGAGAAAATATGTATACACTGATGAAACTACTGGATTCTATCCACTGAGGATAGGAATTAAAGTATTTTGGCTACATAATAGTGTAATTAATTCTTGGAAGGATTATACTAAGTGGGTTAAGGAGAAAAGTAATCCACCTTTAGTTCCTTTGCCTGCTGGCGTTGTGTGTATTGAACGTTTTAAAGGAAAGCCAATTAGACCCTTTGTCAAAGATTTCATACTGGGAATGGAAAGAGGGATTGAAGAGACATTATCCTTCTATAATGGTCTAAAGGAGGGAACTTAACGAGGATTTAAATTAGGCTGAACCATCTTGATAGCTCACTAATCCTCAAAAAATTGTTGTGTAAAGTCTTTACTTTAAGAGGGTTTATCTGAGGTACAACTATTTAAATTGTTCATAAATCGAATAGTAGTCTATTTAAGTCGTTCTCGAACCTTCTCATCTCCTCATTTACCCTCCTCTCTATATCCTCAACCTTTCCTAACTCATTATTCTTAACATACCAATAAGGAAGTTCTACCTCACTATTTTCCCTTAAATAAGCTATACTTTTAGGAACCCATAGTTCCTTATTTTGGAATTTTAAGAGGTAAGCTTTATTACTCTCAACCTTTATAGAAGCTCTCAATCTGACCAACTCATTGCCTAATTTACCCTCAACCTCCCTCTTTCTCTTATTGATTATGAAATTTATCATGTCCTCTTTACTCTCAAAGAAATACTTATCATCTAATTTATAAATCGTCAAGGAAACTTTATCACTAACATTTTCATTTCTAACTATTACTTCACATATACTAATAACCTCTCCACTATCTAGGTTAAGCTTAGGCTTACACGATAAATCTTTTAATTCCTCACCATCATAGATTTGATAGGTTATACTAACTACCTTACCTTCTCTTTTAAATATCCTCTTTATCAGAGTCCCCTCAGGCTCATCTAACTCCCCTTCTAAATATTTTATAGACTTCACGGAATGCCATACCTTATCCTTGACTTTCACTTGCCTCCACTTATTTCCAGTGTAAGCGAAATAATATTCCTCCTCATCCTTAGAAATCTTTCCTATTTTCACTATCATTTAATTAAACTTCTCAAAAAGCTTTATAAAACTTAATTGACGTGAGTTACTGACCTCTTCCCCACCTTAAAAAAGTTTTCTTTTTAATTTATGAGTAAAAAGCTTAGTGCCTTCTCCTCAGGAGCACTATTGCTACCACTATGATTATTATGAGAAGAATAATAATACCTAAACCCAATTCCGAGGATGCTTGAGGACTTGTTGATGTACTATTTATTGATGTAGTAGAATTGATTATAGAATGTATTGATGAACTCTCTGTACTTGATGAAACAGAGGTTTCAGTTGTAGATGAAGTTGTCGTGGTCGTAGTAGAGGAAGTACTCTGTGTAGTTGTCGTGGTTGTCGTAGAAGTAGTCGTAGAAGTACTCTGTGTTGTTGTAGTAGTGGTTGTTGTAAATGAATTGCTTTGGGTAGATAGATACATTAAGTCCAGTTTACCCGTTGACACTGTTACTAACCCATTTCCTAAATAATTCACATGAACATTATAAGTAGCCTCAGCTGTGTCAGCACCAAAACTATAATAAGAGGGGAACGGAACGTAACTTCCAGTTGTTACGTTGTAATAATATAAGCCTAGTTCAGCCGACAGTTGCTTAAATGTGGTTATTTCTCCATTTCCTCCTCCTCCAAAGACTAGTTCAGCGTCGTAATAATTTCCTATAATGCTATGTGCTCCTACCGGCGTATAGGCATTTCCAGAAACTACAAGGGCTGAAGCTTCAGCCAATGGATCGTGAATTAAGATAGTGTCGAAGGTATAGACTCTTGGATTATTGAGTACACTTCCGTTCTGGAGTACCTCTATAGCCATTGTAATTTGTACTCCCTGCCCCTCTACAATTGACTCGTTCAGAATTAGGTAAAAGGCAAAGGGAGTGCGGTAGGGTAAAATTGGGGCATTAAGGTAATTGCCATAATAATTATTATAAACGTAACCGTTAGGCGATGTTATACTATTATTAGTTAGAGTTGCGTTATCTCCAGTAACGTTCAGAACGTTGTCGTGAAGTTCCACTTCTGACTGATTTGTGAAAAATATTAGTACGTTCTGGGGCCAATAAGTATATAACGAACCATTAGAATCTACTACTAGCATAGCATTTAATTGTAAGCTAGCTTCATAAGGAGATACACCCACTTCAGGGGCTGAGGTATTGTACGCTAATATAGAGGTAATATTTCCAAAACCTATAATACTATTTGTTAAAACAGTATATGTGGTGATGATACCGCTCTGATTTATCACACCGTACGAAGCTATTCCCATGGGAGCATAAGCACCGCTACGAAGCATAGGGTAAATGAATGGGTTCACATATTCAGGATATACCTTATACATAAAGTAAACTAGTGCTGGTGTCGAGTGATTATTTTCGATGGTTAAGTAGTAAATTCCTGGAGATAAGTCCCTTAGTGTGTAATTATATGTGAGCGGAGATACGCCTAGGTTAGTTACGGTAGTAGGGGGTGAGACCAGTATCGGCCTATTGCTAGAATTAATATTATATAATGAATATACGACAGTTTGGTTCGATATTCCAAAAATTGTCAAATTAAATGGTGAGCCTATCGTCTCGTAATGTATTCGTATAAGTTCACTTTGATAAGGGGGAATTGTGATGAAGTCTCCTACGAATGTTGAGCTATTCTGTTCTTGCAAGTTACTTGAAATATTTAAAAAAATCTGAACTTTAGCACTAGACTGATAAGCGTAGACTACTAGATAATACGTCCCTTGAGTGAAGAGAAGTCCGTCAAAATTCAGTGTACCATTTTGAAGTGTTACATAACCCTTTGAAAAACTTCCAGTCTGATTAAAAGCCAAAAACTGTGATGAGGTTAATATTGCGGTAATAACGCTGGTATTACTAATTGTATAATATACCCCGAATGCTACGTTTGGAGACGTATTAGGCACGTAAAATCTATAACAGAAATAATAATTCGAAGGGATTTTTTCAGTTGCGTTTATAACATAGTTTATGGTTGTGCTAGATGATGAAATAGTTATTATTGGTATATAGCTGAATATAATAATCAACAACAGAAATAAGTATTTCATAACACTCTAGGTTATAAAGTACCCTTACACTATATATTAAAGTTTATCTGTATTGTCGTACATAAATGTAGAAAAATTCATATTTTGTATAGAATTACTTTTCATCTTACCTAACTTAAAGAGTGTATCTTATTCCCATTTTCTGACTTCTAGGGTAAACCATCAATTCTCTAATGTGAGATAGCTTAGAGATTTGGATAACCTGCTATCAGCGTATAGAATTGGCTTTTAAAAATTTTTATCATCACAGCCTTATAAGGACTTTCCTAATTTTCTAAGCCTATTCTTGATAAGGGTGAAATTAACGAGGGGCTATCCTTTCTTACTTATTACTATCAGAGGTATTTCAATTTCCTCTTTTGATAGACCTCCATGAGATCCTAAGTACGTCTTCTCCTCTTCATCATCCCAATAATCGTATACCATATTGCTTAACGGAACTCCAGCGAAGTCTGGCACGTTATCTCCCCCGCAAATATTCTTCAACTTTTCCTTATCAAATATGGCCATATCGTAATTCTCCTCTAACCACTCCTTAGGGTTTCTCTTAGAAATGAACATCAAGTTTCTAGCTCCTCCAAAAGGAGGAAAGTCTACTATCTTGAGTATTTCCTCGCTCACCCTTACATAACCCTTTACAGGGACATGACCATGGTCTGCAGTGACTATTACATCGTATTTCTCCTTTACGTCGTTGGCTAACTTAAAGGTCAAGTCCATTACCTCCCTTGCAACCCTTATCGTATGCTCAGAGTAAGGTCCTAAGTGGTGGCTTACCATGTCAACGTATGGTAGATACAAGAAGATGAAGGGAGAATCGTTTTGGGCTAAATTGTAAGCCTGAGTAAAAGCGTCCCAAGGTGAATAGTATGGTATTATCATACGTTCTCCACTTACCATCTTAGTGAACCTTAGTACATTTTCCTCATAGCTCGTTAAGATTACTGATTCCTTTGGCAAATAACTCTCTAAATTAATTTTGTACGACTTCTCCTTCAATAGGTCAATTATTCTACCTCTCCT
The DNA here is from genome assembly GCF_007050195.1 of Sulfolobus sp. B1. Classification (NCBI taxonomy): domain Archaea; kingdom Thermoproteati; phylum Thermoproteota; class Thermoprotei; order Sulfolobales; family Sulfolobaceae; genus Sulfolobus; species Sulfolobus sp. B1. Next base: position 7,833 of record NZ_QIMI01000081.1, read on the forward strand.
CTTATCGAATATCTTCCACCCCATTATGCCGTGAACTCCAGGTGGAGTCGCTGTGAATAGGGTCGATAGGACAGTTATCGTTATGGTTGGAAAGACGGAATGAATCTTATTTATATTTACGTAATCGGGTAACCGTTTAGAGAGTACTCTCTTGGCTAAATCGTAA
>NZ_QIMI01000082.1:0-7908 GCF_007050195.1 Sulfolobus sp. B1
GAGATTATATATTACAGCCATCTGAGCAGTAGTATTAGGTGATACATAAGTTACTGCTTGCTTTGATGGATTCCACCAGAGTGCATTAGTTGGCACTTTTACTGCTGAAGAGTTGGGGCTTAGGGACACTATCTTATAAGTATAAATGTAAGGTATTTGATAGCCAGATCCGGGGACATATAAATACTGTGGAGCAAATAGTCCATTAGCTATCTCATCAGTGTAAGCATCTGTGAAACCTACACCAGGATTGGCTGAGCCTTGGCTCAAATATCTAACACCTATGGTAACATTTGGATAGCTTCCATTAGCAATTTCAAGATAAGTTTGGAAGTTAAGTAGAGTCCCTTGAGCATAGCTGGGATAAACACCTGAAATCGTAGGTAGAACATACTGAGGTATTAAACTTATTCCTAAACCAATTCTAACAGACATATTTATTCCCACATTTACTATATCATTTTCTAACTGATAGTACTCTTGCTCACTAGTAAACTGACTTTGAGCCAAAATTAATGACCAGTTGTCTATCTCATTAGCTTCTTTAAGTAATAATTGAGGCTCATATTTAGAATCATTATATGTTCCAAAAGATAATCCATAATAGGATGTAAATGGAGCATCACCAGCTAAAGTTCCGTACAAACCTTCTGCTAAACCAGCATCATAATAACCATAAGTTCCTCCCCATGCCTCGATTAATATATCCCAAGTTGTATTTGCTGGATCGCTACCGTAAACAAATGAAATTTCTTTTTGCAAATTACCTTGTACTTGTTGTACAGTAAATCCCAATTTCTCCAATTGTGTAATGAAATATTCAGCATACTCACGCCTTACTGTAGCATCCGTTCTGACAAAAACATACACTACAATCGGCTTACCATTATAATACCATTTTCCATTTACATACTGTGCTCCATGAGCAGTTAACACTCTATATATAGTCTCATTAGCATAAGTAAAGTTATAATGTATATACGCATATTTAGCAAGAGTATTTTGAAGATGTAAAACATCTTGCTCGCCAGCGTATAGTGTAATTGACGGTATTCCGTAACCGTGTAAGATGTTGTCTACAAAATATGTTCTATTCACGATAAAATTAAGCGCAAATCTTACTTCTTGAAATTGGAAAGGATTAAAGCCGAAACTAGTATTTAAAGGATTAACTAGAACATCATAATAGGTTGCTGGCATCAGATAAGCTTTGGCTCCAGGTGGTAAAGCAGTGTATTCAGAGGGTGGAACGGAATAAGCATAAAACCCTATTTGCCCATGTTCAAACGCTAGTATTCCATTTGCATCATTACCATTATATGATATAATTGTTATTGACGTGGATGCCGGTAAGGAGTTGGCAGATTGGGACACTACGTATAGGGAGCTAATTAACATGGCAAATAATACTAAAAGTGACAATACTTTCCCAAATTTGTTACCAGCTTTCATCCCTTATTCATCTCAAAACTAAACTCGAGAGTAAAGTATAAAAATTTATCCGGATGAAAAGTTGCTTCATTATTCGATTTTATCAGTACAATGATAACATGCATATTTTAATTCTTATATAGTAATGATAAGATTTTCCATACTCGAAATACTTATTATTAAATATTCTACGCTTATTTTAAAAATGACAGTATAGGCTTAAATCGCTCTAAATACGACTACTAAAATTTAAGCAATATATATTCGGGATATTTTTAATAATAACGAAAATATATAATGATACAAAAAGATAATTCATAATACAAACTTCTTAAGATACGCTTAAGCCACTGATTAACAGATCACCGGTTATTATATTACGATATTGTTTAACGTTATTGCTTTCAGCTATTATACCTCTTAATAAGTTAACTAAACTGCCCGTGAGTGTAGTCTCTCTAACGCCTTCATTGCTTTTAGAAAACCACGAAACAGAAGTTACTACACTAAACTCTCCAGTATCAAAGTTACTTGTGTGAACTCCTTGAATCTCATCCACCACAAGGTAATCTTCATCCTCGCTCAGCTTCTCCCTATGCTCTATCTTTATGTTCGTCGGTGATATATAGGGAATTGATGTATAACTTCTTGCGGCCGACGCTGTAGGTTCTTTACCAGCCTTTAAAGACCAATACCAATTATTTAAAAACATCTTCACTTCATTATCTATTATAACATTAACCTTAGATTGTAATCCTTCACCATCAAATGACCTACTATAGATTGAATTGGGTATGGTGGGATCGTCAATAATCTTGAGCCCAGCATTTATTTCCATACCTTCTTTAATGCTAGATTTACCCCTATATGCGTTCTCTTGACTTACAGCATGAGCCAATAACGGACCTATGAGAATAGAAGAGGCTTTGGGAGTAAAGATTACAACGCTTAACTTCCCTCCTCTTTTGCTAATCAAATCTTCCAACTTGCTTCTTTTCTTACTTACATTGACCTTAAATTCCAAATCTCTCTTCATCTCTTCTACTATTTCAAAGGAAGGTCTTCTAGACGATTTAACCTCATGAATTTCTGGGGTTACAACATTACCATCTTTATAATTAGCAAATACCGACAAAACAATTCCGGATCTCGATTCTCTCTGATCTAAACCCTCAGTATTCACTATTCCTACTTCATTAATGTAAGACTCGCAAGTTATGTTTACAAAATTCACCTTCATATCATTAAACGATTGGATAAATTCTTTACAAACCTCAACTTTATCAAAGTCGTAATATAAGGGTATTTTTACATTAACCTTATCCCCTCTAGGGATCTCATTTGAATTATCTGCCTCAGATACCTTCCACGATTTGATTGCCCTATCTAAAAGAGACTCGCTTAAAACCGTAGAATATGCAAAACCCATTTTCTTATCTTTAAAAACTCTTAAACCATAACCTTCTTCCGTTAACTCTCTCGAACGTGATTGTCTCTCTAATTCTAGTGAATATTCATCCCTCCTCATATAAAAAATTTCAGCTGAATAGCCTAAGGATTTAGCTTTTGATAATATCTTGATATAAACCTCTCCTTTAGTTGGTTTTTGAAGACCTAGCGTAACTCTTCCTAATGTTGTCTTACCCGATCCACTTTCCCCTACTATTCCAATAATCTCTGCTCTCTTTATATTTAGCGTTATCCCATCCAATGCCTTCGTTACTAATTTACTTCCTCCAAATAAGGACTTCCTCTTAGTAAAGTATACCTTCAAATCTTTTATTTTAATTATATAATCATCAGTAGAGCCAGCAAGCAACCTCGTCACCTTCCGAAAATAGTCTAAATTTAGGTTCCTCTTTAAAACATATATCTTTAGCGAAAGGGCATCTAGTATTAAACTTACATCCCTTGGGAGGATTGGATAAATCCGGCATAAAACCAGGGATTCCTTTTATTACGTTTTTATCTAAGGTCGCAATAGACTCTATTAATAATTGTGTATATGGATGCCTAGGTTTCTTAAATATTATCTCGGACTTACCGTTTTCCATCACCTTTCCGGCATATAGAACATATATTCTATCCGCAAGTTCTGATAATAGTGCCAAATCGTGAGTTATAAATATGATTGATAGATTAAGCTCTTTTCTAAGCTTTTTAAGCAGATTAATTATTTGTGCTTGAACAACAACGTCTAATGCCGTAGTAGGTTCATCTGCAATTAAAACTTGTGGATTCAGAGCTAAAGCCATAGCTATGAACGCTCTTTGTTTTTGCCCCCCTGATAGTTCATGGGGATATTTGTCAGCTAAAGCAGGGTCCATACTAACCATTTTAAAAAGTTCTTTAACCCTCTCATCGTAATCTCCCTCCCAATCGTGGATTTTCAGAATCTCAATTATTTGATCCTTAATCTTAAAGACTGGCGTGAAACCAGACATAGAACCTTGAAAAACCATTGCTATCCTCTTCCATCTATAATTTCTTCTGAAATCACTTTCATCTAACACCAAAATATCATTTCCTTTGAAAAGTATCTTACCTCCCTCAACCTTTCCTGGAAAGGGAACTAATCTCATAATGGCATACCCTATTGTACTTTTCCCAGATCCGCTTTCTCCAGCTAACCCTATTATCTCCCCTTCTTCCAAGTTTAAGCTAACATCATCCACGGCTTTAACGACTCCTCTCTTAGTGTAAAAATAAACTTTCAAATTTTTTACTTCTAATAGCATTTTACCTCTCCCCTAATGCTACCCTCTCAATTGCAAAACCAATTAGAACAAAGGGTATTGCAACAATTACTATCATAGCTCCCGGAAACACTACCCACCACCACCAACCGTTAACTTGGGCTTGATAAGTTTCAGCTGCATCCAAAATTCCACCCCAAGTTACAATATTTGCAGGAGCGATACCTAAAAAGGCTAACGTTTGGGCTAATAATATTCCAGCTGGAACACCTAGAGCCATGTATGCAATAGTTACGGGAATAAGTCTAGGCATAAAGTGAAGAAGAAAAACTCTATATGAGGGAACACCTAATAAACTATCAGCCTCGACATAACTATTAGACTTTATAGATAGAGCCATTGACCTAGCTATTATTGCATAGAATGGCCATGATAAGAAAGCTATTAATAATGCCTCTAAAACGAGATTTGGCTCAGTTACGAATGATACAGCCACTAAAAATGGTAAAGCCGGTAATGCTAAGAATACTAGTGTAAACCACTGAATTACAGAGTCCTTATTCCCACCTAAATAACCCGAAATACCTCCTACAAATATTCCTACAAGGACGGAAACCAAAGAAGTTAATGCACCTATTTCCAACGCATTAGGAAGTCCTAAAAGTATACCTAAGTCTAGTGGCCTTCCGAAGTAATCAGTACCCATTAATCCATATGAGTTGCCCAGCAATAATATCTCAGCTTTAGTTTGGTTCATGGGACGGGAAGATATGATTTCTACCTTAACTAGATATTTTCCATCTTCTGTTACAGTTAAATTAGATTTTGGTGAATTGAATAACGCTGAAGATAATACAGTACTATTAATTATACTAGGAGTTTTTCCGGTTATTGATGTTATATAACTTAGAATGGTATTTCTGATTGACGTAAGGTCGAAAGGTATATTAAACTCCTCACTAGGAATCGTGAGTTGAATAGTACTCCCATCCGGTTTTGTCCAGTATATTACTTCCTCTATAATACTAGTGTTAGTTGATACTATAAAATAAACGTTATATGCCGGAAGAGTCTTAGTCCAATTAAAACTAAACGTAATGATATTGATATAAATGTTTTTAGATGGAGAAAAATAGGTTGTGTTTGTTGGTGAAATTTTTTGTGTAGTAAAATATTTATTAGGATAAAAAATTGAAATCCAAGACGGAGGAACGTGAGCAGGATATTCACTCCATGCTGCTGGATTATTCCAAGAAGAATAAACTTTACTTGGAATAGATAATGCTATCCCAGTAAAGACTAGCAAAACTAACAATATTATTAAACCAGCTAAACCTATTTTTGTACCAATGAATTCCTTAAATTGCTTATACAGACTAGATTCTTTCACTCTACTCATTATTCACCAACCTTAATTCTAGGATCTAATATTCCATAAACTAATTCGCCTAAAAATAAACCTATTAAAAGGACTATTGTTAGCACGTATGTTACTCCTAATATTACGGGCAAGTCATTTAAAGTTATTGCAACATAAGTTAATAGCCCAACACCAGGCCATTCAAACACAACCTCGGTAGTTAAGCTCCCACCTAAGGATCCAGCTAATGCAAGTATTGCTTGGGTAGCTATCGAGGGTGAGGCAGTTCTTAATACGTGCCTATATAGTATTCTAGAGTCGGGCAATCCCCTAGCCTTTGCAGTAATTATGAAATCTTCCTTCATAATTGATGACACTAAGCTTCTAACAATATAAGCAAATCCACCTACATTCACTATAAATATTGTGATTAAAGGTAAGGACATATGATATAATACGCTTATCCCATAATCAAATGGATCTTTAGGAGGAGGAACAGATGTCATTCCACCCGGAGGGAATACCCTTATTGCGTATGCTAAAGCAGCTATTAATACGAAGCCTAGCCACCAGGTTGGAATACTTGAATGGATTACAGCTATAATAGCAATCACTTTTTCCCAGAACCGCGACTTAGCGGATAACAATCCTATTATAGTACCTATCACAATAAATATTATTGTCGCTGTGGTAAACAGAAGAATCGTGTTAGGTAAATAATATGCTATAATAGCACTTACATCTCTGGAACCTGATGGAGCTTGTATGAAATATGCCGTACCAAAGTTAAGACGTAGGAGGTTATACATCTGAATAAAGTATTTATCTATTACAGGTTTATTTAAACCGTACGCATTTATTAAAGTCTCCTTATATTTCTCCTCGGCAAGTTGAATTTGGGTTGAGTTTAAGTTATGAGAGCTCTTCAATAATGTTTGAGCAAATTGGGCTACTTGAAAATTAATACTTTTAGCTATTATCTCTTGAAGAACGGGAAAGGTAAAAATATAAAGAATAGTTAAAGTAGCAATTAAAACAGAAAAATAAATTAATACCTTTTTAATTATATATGTTCCGAATCCCATTTACAATCACTCTTATCTTCTTCTTAGTAATAATGCTACTAGAACTATGATAATGATTACTAGAACTATGATAGCAGCTATATAGCCGACATTCGATACGGCTTTCGTTATCGTAGAAGTTATTACACTACTAATAATGCTAGTCACAGTAGAAACTGAGGAAATTACTGAGGTCACAGTGCTTACGGAAGTAGTAGTAGTAACGGTAGTAGTAGTGGAGGTGCTAGTTGTAGTACTTGTTGTCGTAGTAGTCGTAATGGCTGGAGTGACAACTATTGTGTATGTCACTGGATTTATGAGTATTGAAGTATTCTGATAAGCTGAAATACTAAGTAAATAAGATCCTGGTAAAATATCTGACGGTAACGTGAATGCAAATTGACCACTGCTATTAGTAAGTTCTCTCGTTGAACTTATTACAGTTCCATTAGGATATAATAGCTCAAGGACTACAGTAGTATTCGGAGTGGGCTGTGAAGTAGTGGTTCCTGCAGGAGTTCCCATCACAGTCCCAACTAGAGTTTCTCCGGGTGATACTGTAGGAGGAACACTCAGAGACACTGAGAACATTTCCGGAAGTGATAAAGCTTGTGTCGGTGGAATTAAGTGGAAATAGGGGCTCTTAACAAGTTTAGCGTAAGGCGGAGATGCACTCGGATTCCAAGCTACAAGAATGAATGGACCATCTCCGATCATTGCATTACCATATGTTTTCATAAAACTAATAGCTGCTTGATAACCAGCTAATGCTTGCTGTGGAGTTACTAATGTTATATTACTCAGCTTTTCAACCTGAATTAAACTCTGGGGGATATAAGTCATTGCTGAAGCATTTTGTAAAGCTGAGATTATATAGCCTACATCAGTTGGACTAACCAGGTTAAGCCAGTCTATTCCCTTAGATTGAGCAGCACCTTCAGACCACGCTGCTTTACCTTCAGCTACAACATCTTTCATACCTACGTATAATTGCCATGGGAAGTATCCTGCATAAGGCTCTTCAGCGTATCCTAACGGATTAAAGGCTAAGAATAAACCAGTAGCGGCAACATTAGGATCGAAGAACCAATCGTTACCCCATATTTCGATTGCAGTTGAATTAATAATTTTAAATCCTTTGATAGTTTGTAATCCCGGACCATAGGCAGAAGATGCCTCAGAATCATAAATTGGGTTACTACTGTTTAGTGACATTTCGGATGCAATAATGTATTGATAAATTATATCAGCCATAGTTATACTTTGTCCATCAGCCCATTTATCATTATTAAACAGTGGAGCGAGATTATATATTACAGCCATCTGAGCAGTAGTATTAGGTGATACATAAGTTACT
>NZ_QIMI01000083.1:0-7887 GCF_007050195.1 Sulfolobus sp. B1
TTCCTAGTGGATTAAGGGAAATATATATAGAGGTACCGGAAGTTAAATGGACAGACATTGGTGGGCTTGATGATATAAAGGAGGAACTTAAAGAAGTTGTAGAGTATCCATTAAAGTATTCTGAGGTTTATCAGAACTCTGGGATTGAACCTCCTAAGGGTATTTTACTATTTGGACCTCCGGGGACTGGTAAGACTATGTTAGCTAAGGCAGTTGCCACAGAAAGTGGGGCTAACTTCATAGCAGTTAGAGGACCAGAAATACTATCTAAATGGGTAGGTGAGAGTGAAAAGGCAGTAAGAGAGATCTTCAGAAAGGCTAGAATGTATGCTCCGGCTGTAATATTCTTCGATGAGATAGACGCTATAGCTCCTATAAGAGGAGTTTCTTATGATTCAGGAGTAACAGAAAGAATAGTGAATCAGTTATTAGCTGAAATGGATGGTATTGAAAAGTTAGAAAATGTAGTAGTAATCGCTGCGACGAATAGACCAGACATCTTAGATCCCGCATTATTGAGACCTGGAAGGTTTGAAAAGTTAATATATGTTCCACCCCCTGATAAGAAAGCCAGAATAGAAATACTAAAAGTTCATACTAGAAATATAGTTATAGGTGAAGATGTTAGCCTCGAGGAAATTGCAGAAAGAACAGACGGTTACACTGGTGCTGATCTAGCTGCTTTAGTCAGAGAAGCAGCCATGAGGGCGATTAGAGAAAGCATGAGGTTATGTATAGATAAGACTAATGAAGTTTGTAAATCTAATGATGCGGAATGTAGGGATAAAGCTATGAGAGAGTGTATGAAGAGTAACGGAGTTAAAGTATCTCTAAAACATTTTGATGAAGCAATGAGGAAAATTAAACCATCGATAACTCAAGATATGATTCAATTCTATCAGAATTGGCTAGATAAAGCAAGGCAACAATTACCTAAGACTGTAATAAGACCAAGTACATATGTGTGAAAAAATGTGGAGAAGTATTCCTTTAAATCATGTAGTTTTAGAAAAGTTGAAGAAACATAACACTGTCAAGGATGAGGATTTATATAAGGAGGTAAAAAATTCAATAAATTATGATATATCTTTTGATGAATTTTTAAAAGTACTAATGTCTCTTGAGATGAAGGGTTATATATCTGTTTCCTTAATTAAGGAAAATACAAGAATGATAACATACCTAGGTGATAAGGAATCGGAGTAGATTTAGCCGATCTAGTCAAAGATGTAAAGAGGAAGCTAGTGTTGTATGAGGTAAAAGGTAAAAAGGTAAGTATAGATGGGTATAATGCGTTATATCAGTTTTTAGCAGCGATAAGACAGCCTGATGGCACGCCTCTTATGGATTCTTTGGGAAGAGTAACGAGCCATTTAAGTGGTCTATTTTATAGGACGATTAATATTCTAGAAGAAGGTATAATTCCAATCTATATATTTGATGGTAAGCCACCTGAACAAAAGAGAGAAGAAATAGAGAGGAGAAGAAAACTGAAGGAGGAGGCTGAGAAGAAATTAGAGAGGGCAAGAACAGAGGGAAGGATTGAGGAAATTAGAAAGTATTCACAAGCCATTATTAAGCTTTCTAATGAAATGGTTGAGGAAAGTAAGCTATTGTTACAAGCTATGGGAATACCTACAATTCAAGCTCCATCCGAAGGAGAAGCTGAAGCCGCTTACCTAAATTCATCTGGCTTTACTTGGGCCTCAGTAAGTCAAGATTACGATTCGATACTTTTCGGAGCTAATAGGCTGATTAGGAATCTAACTATCAGCGGTAAAAGAAAGTTACCGAATAAGGACGTTTATGTTGAAATAGAACCAGAAATAATAGAGACTGAAAATTTACTTAAGAAATTGGGAATAACTAGGGAGCAGTTGATAGATGTAGCTATTTTAATTGGAACGGATTATAATCCAGATGGTATAAAAGGAATTGGGCCAGAGAAAGCTTATAAGATAATCAAGAAATATGGGAAGATAGAAAAAGCAATAGAGTATGGGGAAATTCCAAAATCGCTTATAACTTTCGATATAAACGAGATTAGAAAACTTTTTATGAATCCTCAAGTAATTAAGCCAGATAGAGAGTTAGAACTAGCCGAACCCGATGAAGAAAAGATTATAAAAATTCTCGTGAAAGATCATAACTTTAGTGAGGATAGAGTAAAAAATGGTATTCAAAGATTAACTAAAGCAATAAAGGAGCTGAAAGGGTTATCAAGGCAAAAAGGCTTAGATCAGTGGTTTTAAGAATATTTGAAGATAAGCTTAAAGCTATTAAATCTAGTCTTTAAACTTGTGCAACTGAAGCACTATTTTCCTATTTTTGTTGATCTTTCAAACTTTAGAGTTCTAGTAGTGGGTGGCGGTAAAATTGGCAGTAAAAGAGCGTTAGAGTTTAGAAAATATGGTGCAAAAGTTGACGTTTTAAGTTTATCCTTTTCCGATGAATTGTATAACTCTGGTATAAATTTAATCAATAGCGACGCAAGGAATGTAAACTCTAATGACTTACAAAAATATGATATAATTATAACGTGTACAAGCGATTTTAATTTAAATAAAGAACTTTGTGACTTAGCTAAGAGCTTAGGGAAACTCTGTAATAACCCTACAAATGTGGAAGACTCTAATTTTATAGTTCCTATATTTTATTCTGACGAGAATTATGAAATAGCCATCACGACAAGGGGTAAATCTAGTATTTTAGCGAAAGAGATCTTATCACAAATTACAAAACAATTGAGAGAAAATATGGAAATAAAGAATTTACTAGACGCTATGTATAATGTTAAGTTAATGTTAAAAGATAACATAAAAGACTCATCAGTCAGATTTTCCTTATATCATGTTATTTATAACGATAGTATTTTTAGATCTTATGCATCTAAAGGTAATTTAGAGTATGCTTTAAAAAGAGCTGAGGAGATAATAAATGCTTACAAACAATAGTGATTTTACAGAAAAATACTGTGGTATTATTTTCTCATATAAGACCGTCGGTATGAGCAACCTTCATTTCTATTATTTCAGAGAGTCCGAGATAAAGACTTTATCGAAAATGATAAGTTCAGAGTTAACAATATTGCAAACTTGTAATAGAGTAGAAATTTATCTATATGGCGAGAAAGCTAAAGATTTAGTGAATAATTTAGTTGAATACTTAAATAAGATTCATAATAAACCAATTGGAAACGAAGGATTAGTGTTATGTGGTAGAGAAGTTATTAAGCATCTATTTCAAGTGGCAAGTGGGATTGATTCAATTTCAATTGGAGAATACGAAATTCTCTCTCAGTTGAAGTCAACTATAGAAATGTTTGAGAAGTTAGGAATTAGTGGTAAATATTTAAGAATACTTTTTGAAAGGGCTATTAAGGTTGGTCGAGAAGTTAGGGAGAAAACAAAAATTTCAAGGGGTAAGGTAGGGATATATTCTCTAGCTGTAGAAGAAGCGAAAAAGCGAATTGGAAATTTAAATGATAAGAAGGTTGGTGTGATAGGAGCTGGTGAGATGGGTAACAAGATAGTTAGAATATTATATAATGAGAGAGTAACCGATGTTACAATATTAAATAGAACGTTAGAAAAAGCTAAAATTCTTGCGTCTAAATACGGTTATAAATATGATAATTTTGACTTGGATAAGGTATTTAATTTTGATGTTGTGTTTGTTGCAATTGAAAATAACTTTGGTAACAAAATAATGCAGAACTATTCTAACACACTAATTGTAGATATTTCAGTGCCTCCTATATTTTATGGAAATAACGTTATAACTATAGAAGATCTTGAAAAAGCCTCTCATGAAAATTTGAAAATAAGGGAAGAAGAAATAAATAAGATTAATGAGATTATTGATGAGAAGGTGAATCAGTTTATATATGATTACAAGAAAGAGATATATAGTGAATTTATCTCAAAAATAATGAGAAGAGTGGAAGAAATTAGAAGAACAGAGGTCAGTAGAGCTTATAAAGAACTTCAGAATATTGGTATTAATAACGACGAAGTGTTGGAAATTTTGAATTTAATGACGAATTCAATGTTAAAGAAGGTTTTTCAACCTCTATTTGATAACGTGAGAATGATAATTTTTAATGATGAAGAATCGATTAACTACATTAACTTCTTAATTGATATATTTAAAGATGGCAACTTTTCCGGTAATAAGACCAAGAAGATTGAGGAAAAACAAGTTAATAAGGGATCTAGTAGCGGAAACTCAGCTTAGTAACACTGATCTAATATTACCTATTTTTGTTAAAGAGGGAATTAATGAACCTGAAGAAATCTCATCCATGCCAGGAGTAAGAAGATACCCCCTTAATGATAAGCTTATAAATTTTATAGAGCAGAGTTATGAAAATGGTATTAGAAGTATCATCTTATTTGGGATTCCATCTTATAAAGATCATATAGCATCTTCTGCGTATGATAAAAATGGCATAATACAGATGGCATTAAGGATGATCAAGGAGACGTTCAAAGATAATTTAATTTTAATAACAGATGAATGCACAGACGAGTATACTACGCATGGACATTGTGGTATAGTAAAGCAATGTAATTCGTCTTATATTATTGACAATGATGAAAGTTTAAAGGTTCACGCTAAGATAGCAATAAGTCAAGCGGAAGCTGGAGCAGATATAATAGCCCCTTCAAGTATGATGGATGGTGTAGTTGGGGCAATAAGAAGGGCTCTAGATGAAGCTGGTTTTTATGATACTCTAATCATGTCGTATAGCGTAAAGTATGCTTCAGTATTATATAGTCCCTTTAGGGACGCAGCTTACTCTAAACCAGCATTTGGAGATAGGAGAGGATATCAAATGGATCCAAGAAATGCATATGAGGGTCTTAAGGAAGCTAGACTAGATATTGAAGAGGGAGCTGATATTCTGATGGTAAAACCAGCCCATACCTATTTAGATGTCATCAGAATAGTAAAATCTACTTTCCCTGAATATCCCCTTGCCGCCTATCATGTAAGCGGAGAATATAGTATGATAAAAGCTGCAGCAATTAACGGTTGGATCGATGAGAAGATGGTAGTTCTTGAAATAACTACAGCTATTAAGAGAGCCGGTGCTGATTTCATAATCACCTATTACGCGAATGATATAGCTAATTGGATAAAGGAAGGTGTACCATTTTGACGACTAGTGAGGAATTATGGGATGAGGCAAATCATCTTTTTGCTGGAGGAGTTAATAGCCCAGTTAGAGCTTCAGTAAAACCTTATCCTTTCTTTGTAGATAGAGGCAAAGGTGCATTTCTTTACACTGTGGATGGAAATAAATTAATTGACTATGTATTAGGTTATGGTCCACTAATTTTAGGTCATTCTCCAGATACAATTAAACAAAAAATAATAGAGCAAGTAGAAAAAGGTTGGTTATTTGGTACCCCTTCTAAAGCAGAGATTGAATTGGCTAAAAAAATAATAAAACATATAGCTTCAGCACAAAAAGTAAGATTTGTCAATAGTGGAACAGAAGCCACGATGGCCGCAATTAGATTAGCTAGAGGTTACACAAAGAGAGATAAAATTCTAAAATTTAGCGGAAACTATCATGGAGCACATGACTATGTATTAGTTGAGGCTGGAAGTGCAGCAAGCGAGTATAATATTATTTTATCCGACGGTATTCCAAAAAATATTGCGGAAATGGTTGAAATATGTGAGTATAATGACATAGAATGTGTAGATAAGAAAATAAGGAAAGAAGATATTGCAGCTGTAATATTAGAACCTATCATGGGAAATGCTGGTGTAATATTGCCAGACATTGAATTCCTTAAAGGGATAAGAGAGTTAACTAAAGCCTATGGCTCTCTTCTTATTTTTGACGAGGTAATAACTGGGTTCAGAGTAGATATAGGGGGTGCTCAAAAATTATTTCAAGTTTATCCAGATATTACTACTCTAGGTAAGATAATTGGTGGTGGGCTTCCAATTGGTTGTATCGCAGGGAGAGAGGATATAATAGATAACTTCACTCCAGCTGGAAAGGTCTTTAATGCTGGTACATTTAACGCTAATCCTCTTTCTATGGTTGCAGGTATCGCAACTATAGAGGAGTTAGAGAAAGGGTATCCTTATAATATAGCCAATAAGGCAGTTAAAGCTATTGTAGAGGAATTAGAGACTATGATAAAAGTTAAACATAAGATAAATTATATCGCAAGTATGTTTCAAATCTTCATAGGCGTTGAAAATGTGAGGAATTATTCTGAGGCGAGAATGGCTAATAAGGAAACTTATATAAAACTCCATAATCTCCTACTGAAGGAGGGAGTATTTATACCACCTAGTCAATTTGAGACAATATTTACGTCTGCATCACATGATGATGATATTATAAATCAAACTATATATAAATTGAAAAAAATTATAAGTGAGTTAATTTGAAAAAAATAAAAATAGCTACTAGAGGATCTAGACTTAGTTTAATTCAAGTTGATATGGTAGGTCAAGCTTTAAATAAGTTAGGTATTGAGTATGATATAATCAAGGTGAAAACCAAAGCGGATCTGTTCATGAATGAGCCATTATATAAATTAGGTAAAGGTGTTTTTGAAAGAGAAGTAAATGAAGCGGTTGTTAAAGGAGAGGCTAATGTTGCGGTTCACAGTATGAAAGATTTGCCTTCAGAGCTGCATCCGGATCTTGAAATATTTGGTGTATTAAAGAGAGACTCTCCATATGATGTTCTTATTTCAAAGAAGGGCATAAGAGAGCTGCAAAGCGGTGCAATAATAGGCACTAGTAGTTTGAGACGAAAGAATTTCATTACTTTCTTGAGGGGCGATATTATTGTTAAAGATCTTAGGGGTAATGTAGATACTAGGATTAAAAAATACCTTATGGGAGAATATAATGGCATAATCTTGGCTGAAGCTTCCTTATTACGTTTAAAAATAGATGTAACATACCATAGACTTAACGTATTTGATTTTACACCAGAACCTAACCAAGGGATAGTCGCTATAATAGGTAGGAAAAAAGATATTGAGCTAAAGAAAATGTTTGATGAGATCTCTGACTACGATACTTTAGACGAGGCCTTAGCTGAGAGAGAAGCTATTAATATCGTAGGAGGAGGGTGCCATTCACCAGTTGGTGTACTTTTCAGAAAATATGGGAAAGAGCTATTTGGCATAGCCAGTTATAGTGATGGAAAAAGGAAAATCACCGTAAGTATAAGTAAATCGAACGATCCAAAATTAGTTGGGAAAGAATTAGGTAACGCCTTGAGGAGAGAGATGAAGAATGAAGGTATTGTTTTTTAGGCCCGAAAGTGATGGAGAAGATACTTATAATTTTAATACTACAATAAATGGTATAGAAATAATTAATATTCCATTGTTTAAAGTAGAATGTATACAATATAACTTACCAGAAGACGTTGAAATGTTCGATGCCTTAGCGTTTACAAGTAGGAATGCTGTACGATGTTTTAAAGATGTCAACCTAATTAAAGATCTAAAAGTTTACGCTATAGGAGATGAGACGGCTATTTCTATTAAAGAGAGATTTGGTATATGTCCAATAGTTCCTAAAAAATTTACCAGTATGGAATTGGCTGAAAAAATACTTAGGGATGGAGTTAGGACTCTTATAGCTGTAAGGAGTAAATTAGCTAATAACGATATGAGAAAGACTCTAGAGAATAAGATTAGGTATATAGAAGTTTATGATTACGATTTATCTACAATATATAATAATATAGAATTGGCTGGGAAGTTGATTAGTAATTGTGAAGTAGATGGGATTGCTATAACTAGTTCATCTATCGCAAGAGTTATTGCTAAATATATAAATAAAGAATGTATGACAAAAATATTTAGTATTGGACCGGTTACTTCACGAGTTTTG
>NZ_QIMI01000084.1:0-7750 GCF_007050195.1 Sulfolobus sp. B1
GGTTTAGAAATAAAGGGAAGAATTCTGAAACAGGAAAAAATAACTGTTACAGTAGGAATATCCAAAAATAAAGTTTTTGCGAAAATAGCAGCTGATATGTCGAAACCAAACGGCATCAAGGTTATCAATGATGAAGAAGTAAAAAGATTAATCAAAGAACTAGATATAGATGAATATCCTGGGATAGGTAGAGTAACTGCGGAGAGATTAAAAGCTTTAGGTATTAGAAAATTGATTGATATATTGAATTTTGATTTCGAGATTATTAAGAAGCAAGTGGGGGAAGCAAAGGCTACCTATTTATTTTCTATAGCGAGAGATGAATATTCTGAGCCAATTAAGGAAAAAGTTATCAAAAGCGTGGGAAAGATGGTCACTCTAAAAAGAAATACTAGGGACATAGAGGAAATAAAACCATTTTTGTATAGAACAGTTGATGAAGCCTATCTCAGATTAAACGGAATGATGCCTAAGACCCTTCACCTAGTTGCGGTAATGGAGGACTTAGAGATAATCACCAGGGAGAAAACATTCCCTTATGGAGTAAGTAAGGAAAGAGCCTATAAAGAGTCACTAAAGTTGCTTGAAAAACTCTTAGAGGACGATGATAGAAGAATAAGGAGAATTGGAGTTAGGTTAAGTAAGTTCATAAAATCAGCTACCCTGGATGAATTCTTTTGATTTTAATGAAATTACGAGCTATTTTCCAATTAACTAGTAAGTAAACTACGTTAAATAACAATTTTACTATAAATTAAAATATTATGAGTTCGTCTTAGAGAAATTTACTAAGATAGAATAAGACAGCGATTTTTAAAAAGGTATTACTTAAGATAAAATGGTTCATTAATCTTCAAGAATTTTTAAAATATAATAGGAATTGTTGTCATGTAGCAAAGCTACTACTATACGTAAAAAACTGCCTTACTAAGAATCATTTAAACGTATTCAGTTATAGCTTGCTCCCTTAAGAAGGAGAGTAGATAATAGGGACCTCCAGCATTCTTGCCAGTCCAACCAGAATGTTTCCATCCGCCAAAGGGTTGTACGCCCGGCATAGCACCTGTTGTTGACCCGGCAATTCTATTAGCGTAAACTACACCAGCTTGTATATGACTAAAGAAGAACTCAATTTCTTTCTTATCTTCTGAGAAAATACCAGCTGTTAATCCATAATCTACATTATTTGCCAGTCTTATCGCCTCCTCCAGCGACTTTACCTTGCCTATTAAAACTATTGGCACAAATAATTCAGTGTACCATAACCAATGATTATATGGTACCTCTACAACAACAGTCGGCTCTACAAAATATCCTCTTTGATCATCTTTGACATTCCCGCCTACTAGGATCTTTCCATTGCTTTTCCTTACTTCTTCAATATATTTTCTATACTTTTCAATCGCTTGTCTATTGATTAAGGGTCCTAAGAATGTTCTTCTATCCCTAGGATCACCAATTACAATAGACTTCACCTTATCTACGAACGCTTTTACGAAGTTATCGTAGATTGGCTCTTCTACAAATATCCTAGATGTAGCACTACACTTTTGTCCTCCAAAGCCAAATGCTCCTCTTAGTGTACCCTCTACTGACTTATTGAGATCAGCCTTTTTAGTAATAATAGTAGCATTCTTACCGCCTAATTCTAGTACAGCTGGTCTTGGATTTTTACTAATAAAGTCCTTTAATAACCTATGCCCTACTTCTCTAGATCCAGTGAAGGCGAAACCAGCAATACCTAGGTTCTCTATTATTTCTTTTCCAAATAATTCTCCCGATGTAGTAACATAATTAACAGTATTTTTTGGGAAACCAGCCCTCCTCATTATCTCGACCAACTTAAATCCAGATAGTGGAGTATCTGAAGACGGTTTTATAATAGCGGTATTACCGGTAATCACGGCGCTAATAGTCATTGTAGTAGTTATTGCCAACGGAAAGTTAAATGGTGAAATAATTGCCCATACTCCATAAGGTTTCATTACGCTATATGCAATCTCATTCTTGTATATCCTAGACTCCATTGGTCTTACATAACCTTTATTCTCCTCTAAAAGATACGCGTAATACATAAAGTAATCTATTGCCTCGTCCACTTCAGCAACGCTTTCAAACCTATTTTTCCCATTTTCATAAGTGATTATTGCAGCTAACTCAAACTTTTGTCTTTTCATCAATTCAGCAGCCTTGTAACTTAATTCTACCCTTTCATGCCAATCAACATATTGCCATTCTTCAAACGCTTTCTTAGCCACTTCTACTGAATCCTTAATTTCATTAACACCAGCTTTCTGGAATTTGCCTACTAATATTGATGTATCAAAAGGGGATCTGACCTCAAACTTGTCATTCACCTTTACTTCTTTCTCCCCTATAAGAAGTGGGTATTCCTTACCTAATTCTTCCTTAACTCTATCTAATGCTCTTTCGAATTCTCTATGAAATTCGTCTTCTTTACCCTCTTCAACATATCGCTGATACGTTTTTTCATTAACAAATACCATAACACTTTATTGTATAATCGAATAAATAAAAGTTTCTCGTGCAACAATTTAAAACAATTGAATCAAAAATATTACTAATCACTCATATTTTTAACATTTAACTCCTTATGTAGTGCCGTAATGAGGATTTAAATTAAGATAGACAACTTTAGTAATGAATGCAAGTTATTGATATTTTTATAACAATATAACAGCACTATCAGTATCTGTTAATTCTGAACACATATGTGGACAATCGACCATCTAAGGCTTTTTGATTACTGCCTTGTCTTCATTAAGGTTAGTAAGCCTAGTTTTTCCAAATGACAAAATATAAGTGCTTTTTAACATATTAATGATTTGATGTTATCTCTTTGAGATGATCATATGGGTTTACATTCAAAATAGAACGGGCTCTTTCCTTTGATCTCAACTTTAACTTCTAAAAACTTTCTTATTACTTCTATATTAGTTAAGGCATGGCTGGTTAATTCAGCACCTACGAATTCTCCCCTAAAAAGGCAAGCATAGATCATCAACATGTCACTCATATACCTATCCACAGCTGAGCTGGTTTTAAAATCGTTAAGCAAAGTATTAGATGCTTCCTCTCCAACTGTTTCTGCTC
Source organism: Sulfolobus sp. B1 (assembly GCF_007050195.1). NCBI lineage: Archaea > Thermoproteati > Thermoproteota > Thermoprotei > Sulfolobales > Sulfolobaceae > Sulfolobus > Sulfolobus sp. B1. The sequence goes on from NZ_QIMI01000084.1 coordinate 3,115, forward strand.
TTTTTCCTCTCTCCCCTAATGAGTCTGCTCCAATTACACTATTTTCTCCGATCAAAGCTAAGGTAATCCCGCTGCCCTTACTCCTTTCACCTTGACGCACATCGAGGCTAATATCTATGGGAACGTTAGGTAATGCTTTAGTTAAGATACTCTTAGCTGAATTCATCTGTCTCTCCGCTATATGAGATGGCAATGAAGAGACGTGTGAAATACCTTCAACCTTCTCTACCTTTCCTAGTTTAGTTAATGAAAAATCATGAGGATTACCTTTAACTTCACTTAATATGACTTCTCCACCACCTTCTGGATAATGGCCTCTTCTAATTAAGTCCAAACTAAAGTTTATCCCTATTTTCTCCAATACTCTTTTATAAACTAGTCTAATGTAATCGATTGTAGGTGATTTAGGTACATCGGTACCACCTAGCACTCTTAATTTAATATTCTTATTAACTATTGCAGGTATCGCAGTCTGTAATAACAGCGTTATGCTTCCAGCTGTTTTAATGTCGATAGTTATATTTCCGCCTCCCTTTAATTCTCTAGGTGAGAATACTAATTCTTTGGATCCTACCTCGTCACCCTTAGTTTCAGCATTAGATATTATTTTCATTAGCCTTACAGCCCACAAATGCTGATGCTGTAAACCGGGGTTAGGTCTATTAGCTCTAATGTTAAAAATTCTAAATGGTTTACCAGTTATGACTGAGAGAGACAAGGAAGTCCTTAGTATTTGTCCACCTCCCTCACCAAATGATCCATTAATTTCAATCATTAGGTGATGTAATAAATGAAGATTAAAATAAAGTCAATCGTTAAACCTATAGGCGAAGAAGAACTTTCTATAATACCACTAGCCGAAAATGGCGTGTTTGTAGAATGCCTAAATTTTTATGAGGATATAGAGGGAGGAAGACAGGCTAGGCTAGTAGTTGTCTTAGATAAATATGGTGATATAAAGTTTGACCAAATAAATTACATAAAAGGTAAAAAAACATACATAGATGCTGAGGGTGTAGATGAAGACTTTAATTCAATTAAGAAGATCATAAAATTGGATAGAATAGCTAGGATGTACAGAGTTCCATTATATTTTGATATACAAATTGTTGACAATCCAGATATGAATAGTAGAGGGATCAAAGGCTTGATAAATTATTTAGCTGTACATAAGGAAATCAATATTACTAGTTTAAGAAATGTGGTAAGGTTAGAAGTTATTTAAGGTTTAATTTGTTTAGCATTTTTAGTAGTTATCAGAATGGAGAGACTAGGCTCTATAAGTTTTATTAAATAATACTTCTAATCCTTTATGAACAAAAGTGTACAAGGAGAATGTACTCGACGTATTAAAATCTGGTAAGATAGATTATGTCAGAGTTGAGATTGTTGACCTCTTAGGAAATACTAGAGGTAGATCTTTAAGAAGAGCAGAATTTGAAGATATGATAAATAGTAATAGAGGAGTAAATTACCCTGAATCTCTTGTACTAATGGATTACATGGATAGACCAATCAAAAGCAAATACGAAGACGTCACTGCGATACCAGACCTTAACACGTTTATTATAGTACCTTATTTAGAGAGGACTGGTAGGGTCTTATCGTTTATTACAAATCCAGATAATTCTCAATACGCATTTTGTAGCAGAACAATCCTTAGTAGGGCTATAACCAAATTGGAAGAGATTGGGTATTCATTAGAAATCTCTTTTGAACCAACATTTTACTTGCTTGACAAAGATTTTAACCCTGCAGATTATGCTAAGGCATTCTCGTTGGAAGGTTTGCTAGAACAACAAGATTTTCTAAAAGCCCTTATAAAGTATTTGGAGGAGGCTGATATAAAAGTAGAGACCATAAACAAACACTATGGTCCGGGACAATATGAGATAAAACTGTCACAGAAGTCTTTAATGGAGGCGGCTGATGCTCTTATAGCAAGCAGAGAAATTATTAGAGATACGGCTAGGTTCTATAATTTATTAGTTACATTCATGCCTAAGCCATTCAAAGAATACCCTAGCAGTAGTATGGATATAAAGATTAGCATAAAATCAAAGGATGGAAATGATCTTATGTACGATTCTAACGATCCAAGGGGAATAGGCCTAAGTAAGGTGGCTTATAATTTCTTTGCTGGAATATTAGAACATCTAGCTTCTATATTGGCATTTGCTGCACCTACGGTTAATTCGTATAAGAGATTTAAGGAACTTGTGACTCCAAACATTATGGGCATAGGAACGGAGAGACATTATATTGTAAGAATACCTAACTCTTATAGGGATTCACATTACATTGAATTTAGATTGGCTGATCCTCTATCTAATCCTTATTTATTATTAGCCTCTATGATTTATGCCGGAATTGATGGAATCGAGAGAAATCTAACTCCTAACTTGAATGAGTATTACGGAAATTTGCCACAAACACTTAAAGAGTCCTTACAGAAGCTCGATAGTGATAACTATATGAAATATAATTTAGGGCAGGAATTAATAAATACATATTTTAATTTAAAGAACATTGAAATTGAGGAATACGAGTCACAGATAACTAAGTGGGAGAGGGAGTATTATCTAAAAGCCGGATTGTAAAATGAAAGCAGCTTTGTTTAAAGAATACGGAATTCCATTAAATATAGAAAACGTAGCGGAGCCTAAAGATGGAATAATACTGCGAGTTTTAGGAACTGGATTATGTCATGGGGATGTTCACCTAATCTTTGGAGATTGGAAGTACGATATTAAAATTAACACTCCTAGAATTTTAGGACATGAAATAATCGGGGAAGTGGTAAGTGGAAATACAAAATCTCTTGAAAGAGGTGATATGGTACTAGTATATAATGCAGTAGGTTGCATGAATTGTAAATATTGTAAAATTGGACATTACCAATATTGTGAAAATGTAAACATAATAGGACTTCACTTAGATGGGGGATATGCTGAATATGTTAAAGTGCCTAGTGAGAGGAATCTATTAAAAGTTGAAGGAAATCCTATTGAGCTAGCTCCTTTAGCTGACGCAGGAATAACGGCTTATAACTCAGTAAAGGGGATAAGTGAAGACGATAATGTATTACTTGTTGGAACGAGCTACGTATCACTTTTAGCGTTACAAATCTTGAAAAATAGGAGAACAAAGGTTGCAGTAGTTGGAAGAAATTTAAGCAAACTGAGTAAATTTAAAGAGATAGGAGCTGATGAGATAATTCCTTTGAAATCCAATTCTGTCGGACAAGCTGTGGGTGAGATTTCCTCTTTATATAAGTTTGACTACATAATAGATTACGTAGGAAACAATACTACACTCACCGATTTGCCATGGTTGTTAAGGAACGAGGGAGAATTAAGGATAGTTGGTGAATTTGGAGGGGTTCTAAATATTCCGGAACAACTCCTAGTTTTAAGGGGGATTAAAGTGAAAGGAATATTATATGGAACTTATGATGATTTATTAGGAGTATATGAGTTATATAGCAAAAAAGTAATCAAAACTTTTCCAATACCTTATTCATTAAATGAAATAAATCAAGCTATTAACGATGTAGCTAATGGAAAAATTTTTGGCAGAGCTATAATAATTCCCTAGGTTTTATTGTCCTTTTGTTGCGTCTTATTTTCTATAAATTTCTTGAGCATTTGAATATTTTCTTCATGTACGGACTTTCTCCTAATATCCACATAGATACCCAATTTTCTAGCTTTCTCAATAGTTAATCCCGCTTTAACTATTTCACCTACACTAAAGCCTTTTCCTACCCTATATACCTTCCTATCATTTTTATACTCGAAAGTAAAGTTAGGCCTTTTTATTTTTGGGGTGGGAACTTCAGCCCTTTCAGTCATATATATTGCTAAGCCTAAAACTTCTTATAAAGTTATAATTCGTTTTTAAACAATAGTCGATTGCATAAGCTGAATACGCATATAAAAATTGTTAAAACTGGTCCCCTTCTTGCCTTAGGTGACTAACCTTTCCTCATTTTCTAAATCTTATCTATAGTTTTAGCTCATTTATTCGTTACAAAGTGAGGAAAGCCTCACAAGGTGAGGATGAAAAGTATATAAACCCCTTATCTCTTCACCTGCGAGTAGGGGAGTTAAAAAGGGTAGGTTAGAAATCATGACTACTATTAACCTTATGATTTTCCTTACCTTCCCCTACTCAACCTTGTTGAAAGACATGAGAGAGGTTTAGTCTTCACCCTAAACCGGCACAAGACTGTTATAGGGATGCAATAGCAATACACAAGGGTTAGTTGAAGAACCCTAAACGCAGTAGGTATCCTAGAATACGTAAAGCATCAGTTTGGTTAACTCCTAATATCTTATAAAAGATATAGAAAAGGTCGCTTATAGGTATTTGCGTTACTATGAGAATGATAGGGATGTAATTGCTATCATGAATCTTCATGATTTTCTGAGCCTCTCAACATATGAGAGATGTAAGCACGAATCGATGAGGGAAAAGGGGAGGAAGTCAAGTAAAGTCTCTTAGTTGCTAAAATAGTTGTTCCTCCCATACCCGCTATTCTACTACTAACTGTAACTATGTTTTTTATTATTTATTTTAGTTTTAATCGGAACTTTTAAATTTTATAATTATCAAATCAACGATGAAAAACTCA
>NZ_QIMI01000085.1:0-7667 GCF_007050195.1 Sulfolobus sp. B1
ACACCGTTTACTACAGATTTTAACCAAGAGTCATAAATCTTACCAGTTGGAACCTTGTAATAAAATTCTTTAAGTGCTTGTATTGCTTCCTCATCACCTAATCCTTTTATGTTCACTAAATATCGTGAAGCTACGTAAAGAATAAACCTTTTCCTACCATCTTGAATACCTTTCTCTAACACTTTATCGATCCATGAGAAATCAGAAGAGGATTTAGGTTTAGGGGGAAATATTCCATTAACCTCGAACAAAAAGTTATCATTTTCATCATAGACTTTTGATGAATCTCCGTTGTATTCTATATAACCTGCTGGAGTATCATCTGGATAATGTAAGATTATCTTCCTCCTCTTTGATTCAATGTGTTCATCCTCCTTTTTCTTCATGACATAATGTAGAGAAGAATATAAAGAAAAAAATTTAGCTCATAGATTAACTATGTAAGATTAAATGGAAATATTAGTGGAGATTCATCCTAAGAAAAAAATTGAAAAGATTATAGATGAGATTAAAACGTTGTCGTCGTTTGATGGATTTAACATACCAGACTCTCCGTTAGGTTACCCCGCTCCATTACCATCTTCTATAGCATCCATAATAAGGTATTTGCTTAATTTAAACAATAAAGTAATAATAAATCAGAGACTATATGATGTTAACGAGCTATTCGTACATTCTCTATCTATAACCGCAAGAATGATGAATGTAAGCGTCGCTTTTACTAAAGGTGATAAGCCAAAATACGGTAAGGAAGTCGGATATCTATCCTCCGAAGAGGCTGTAAACATAGCTAAAGGGTATGGGATTCAAGCTGGTATGATGATAAGTTTAAGAAGAAATGAAAACGAGATTAAAGCTAGATTAAATTCCAATGCAGATTTCTTCTTAGTTCTAAGAATGAGAAGAGTTGATGAACTTGAATATTATGGTCACAACTTATTAAGTAGAGCTATTCCCTATTTAATTATTGTTACTGAAAAGAATAAGAAAATAGTTGAGCAACTAAATCAGCCAACTTTTAATGAGGAAGAAATCCTATCAGTTATTAATGAGTTGAAAGATAAGAAGGTCAAAGGAGTCCTATTATCTACTCTTGGAGATCTGGAAGCCCTAAGGAAACTTAATGAGAAAATATAAATCTTGTTTTTATCTCTCTGTACTACGAATGGTATCGATAAGTTCTAAAACTTCCGAAGCATAATCTGGAATCCTGTTAATTAACTCACTCAACTCAACATACCAATAATTACTCTTTAAATTATCATAAAATTGTATAAAAATCTTTCTATTTGATAATATTATATTTTTGATGCATAGATCATTATCGTTACAATCACTTTTTACACTTTTCTTATACATTAGAGTAAATATTCTCTCTAGTTTATGTTTAGTATTATCATCCACGTTAATCCTTACTCCTTGAACCAACACGTTCTTTATCCTTTTTTTATAGCTGAAACATAAAGATTGCAGTTGACATTCTAAACTTATTTTTGTTAAAATCTTGAACATTTCCTCTTCGATAGTTGTTAAAGCACTGGGGAATGAGTAAATATTCAATTTCTCTATTCTTTTCTTGTTATCATCTTCATTCCAATATATTATCTTATCTTCATCTAAGCTCACTTTCAATTTTCTTTTCAATTTTCCGCAAGAAATCGTTAGATCAACCTTGGTATTCGACTTAACAAGGATAAGCGTTATATTTCCAGTTGATGCGATTATCTTAGAAGGAGAGGTAGAACTAAAGGAAAAAGTATTACAAAATAATTCATTTGAAGCTCTTCTTATTACATTAAATGTTATATTTTCAACGTAATTAACTAATGCATGCATTGATAGACCCTACTTATCAATTCATTAAACTCATCATAACTCATTGAAGGAACGAAAATACCCCAACTTTCGTCATTTAGGGAAGGCATAGCCATAATTGCGTCAAAGAGCTTAATGCAAGATTCCTCCATTTTATCCCATTTATATTCATTCTCTTTAATATACTGTTTCAAGAATCTTAATGCAGTTAATATCTTGCCTTTTTTAGCTAAACTTAACGCCTCTTCCACATTAAAAATTATGAGGAATACGTATAAAAGCACGACATAATAATAAAGACAGAATGAAAGAAGAAGCCTATGAACTTCTTAAATACTTAGCGGAACACACGATTAATGGCTCAACTACAGCTTTAATTATAAATAATAAAATTCCAATCCTGTTAGAAAAGGAAAGTAATTATGAGATATCTATAACGACATGTATAAACGGTGAAGCAATTAAGATAAGTAAAAAGTTTACTAAGAATACAATACATAAAGCGATTTATGAGCTAATAGATGACTTGAGTGAATTAACTTCTCAAGATGTAGAAGAATTAAAAATAATCCAAAAGGTTTCATTTGATGAATGCCTTCCAAGAAGAAGGCAGGAGAGTATAGTACAAAAGAAGAAGAAAGATATAATCTCTATGGAGGAATATAAAAAGCTTATTATAGGAAAGCAGATTCACGTATATCCACTATTGCAAATATCAAGCAAGCAGTATCTATCACTTATTCTAGACTTAGGAATTGTTGATTTATTAGAATTAGCTTCACCTAATCCAATGATTATACAAGAAAATCAGCAAAGTCCATATAAAATTAAGGATTTAAGAACTATTTACACGTATATCTCATTCTTTAAATTAGATCAAAACAATAAAACAAATCCATTATCTACTGTTATTATTAATAATTCAAAATTAACTATCTTCACTATGATTTATTCCTTAGAAGACGTGTACAAAGAAGTAATTGAATTAAATTTTTTAGACAATAAAAAAATAAAGCTAAACAAATATAAAGTAAAGACTATTTCTCTATCTAGTAAAGGATATGTAAACGTCACTGAAACCGATATTTTAGGCGCTCCAATGAAGGGTATTAGGAAGAATGACGTAAGAATAGGCTTATTTATGGAATATAATGGTAATTTCATTCAAATAAATGACATAAAAATAGGAGATTTACATGAGAGGGGAGATTTTACATTTAACGAATACATTTATGCCTCATTATATGTAATTGGTATTGATTCCTATGAATTCTTTGATAACGTAATAATGAAATTTGTAAATACATTCATCGCTAGAAATCCTTATCTATCTAAACTAACAAAAGATATAATTGAAAGAGAAGCTAATATAAACTATTCCATTCCTTTTGTATCTTCAAGTAGCGGTAACAAAGTTAGTTTATTGGATCCAATTGCTTACTGGTACTCCAGAGATATTTTAGGAAATGAAGATTACGCTAATACCCCAATTTCCCAACACTCACAGAAACTGAATGAGTTGTTAATTGCGTATAGAAAAAACGGATACTTCAGAAATATCTTCATTTAATTCTTTTACCCCACCAAGGATAAGCTATAACTAAAACTAATAGAATCACAAATAACGAAACTTCAATTAAGTTTAAACTAACGTCTATATTTTGTTGGATAAGTGTAAAAGGATAGGGTTTAACGTTAATACTACTCATTTCGTATTGAATTAGAGGAATAATGATTGTAAAGTTGGTTGAGGTATTTACCCAGACTATCTTAACGTACTCATAATTATTAGAGTTCGAGTAAATTATAGGCAAAGCTAGGTTTGCAGCTCCAGAAGAATTAGTTAAACCAGAAGTATAAAAATTGAGATTAGAGAGAGTTGATCCAATGTAAACTAAATATTTCTGATTAGGAACAGATGCGCCATTATTAGATAAAAATACGAATTGTAGATCTACTTGCGGTCCTATTACGTAATTCTGCGGCATAAAATATAACTTACTAACTCCATTGTCAACTCTCCAGCCTACGTACAATATGCTAGACCACGGAATTGGTGTAGTAATGTTAAGTATATAGGTATTAGTATCATCAAGTATTACCTCATAAAGTGACACATTTCCTTCTTGATTCAAAAATACTGCAGACACTACTCCTTGATCAGTTGCTGGTAGACTAGATTTGAATAGTTGCCATAACGTGGTGGGTTCTTTAACGTATAATTCGCCGTTATTTATTGCATATATCAACCCATAAACTTGTTGTAAGTCAGGATTACTAACAGCTAATCCTTTACCCAGAAGTTCTATACCTACTTCACTGCCATTATAGTATGTGAAATTCATAGTAACTATTAATGAATTAAGAGAAGTCACATTATATTCTTCAACCAAATAATCTCCTGGCTGAGTACCTTTCAATATTTCATAATTTTTAGTAGACGATATTATCTCAGCTGGTCCCAGATTAAGGTTGGGTGAACTAACTATGTTAGAAATTAAATACGTTTCTCCAGCTATTACTGGATACGTTTCTCCTCCGATAACTGTACTAGAAAGGTAGTAAAGGTATGAATAACCATAATTTTGTAGCCATCCTACGTAGTCAACTTCTGCCCAAGGTATTGGTGTAATGTATGCTAACGTAACGTTATCGTTGTTAAGAGATAAGTAGGCTACAGTAAGGTTTCCATCAACATCAGTGAATGATATAGATAAGTTACCACTCACACTTATAGGGAGATTATTCATTACCACCTTTAAATTACTACTAGGAGTCTTAACTAACATTTCACCAGACGTTACACAATATATTAAAACATAAGGCTGTTTATTTGCAGATTCTTTTAAATCAACGTTTCCAGCTAATACTATAGCTCCTGCACCCAATCCAGAAAAGTACACATATTTTACTGAGTAAGTGAAGTTAGAAAGTCCTAAGGTTGAGTAGTTTTGCACAGCATATGCGTAACCTAATCCTTCTACCATCTCATAAGTTATATTATGAATTACTATAGCAGTTCCGTTATCCCAATTAGGATTACTATATACCCTGTTTCCATTTAAAGCCTTTAAAGTTTTTACAAATGATGGTTTTATTACTAATATACTGTATGAAATACTTACTACAGTTGATACAATACTCAAAAATAACAGAGTTGAAATTAACAGTAACAAAATTCCCCTAAACGACATTTCTTATCAGCCTCCTAACTAAAAGCAATATTACTGTAATTATTGATATAAAAATTGATATGTAACTCACATACATTATTGTAGGATTAGAAAACGTTATAATGTATTTTCCAGGTTTAAGAACTACTGAGTGATTTACGAAATTGCCATTGATAATCACCGGTTCATAAACTGGCAAAAATATTGAGGTATTGGTTTCTATTTCTTCTTTTACCTCTCCTATACCTATACTTGTATGTACTTCTGGTTTATAGTAAGAAGAAAAAATTGGTCTCCCATTAACAGTTATGTTGCCTCCCAGAATTATGACAGAGCTGTTATAGGTAGAGGAAAAAATCTCTATACTATTATTCTTAATAATTCCTTGAACACCTTGCAATGATTTGACAGAAAATGGAAAGGTTAAAGTTAATTCTGAGTCGTTAGATAAGGGATACCAGAGAATTCCTAATAACTGATTAAATGGCGAATATATAAAGAAAATCTCACCAGAATTTGTATAAGCATATGAGAAGCGTATTATAGAACTATAATTTGGAATGGGAGCAAATGGATAACCAAAATATAAAGGATTATAGATGATCTTCCCATCGTATAAGAAGTACTTAGTGGAATAGTTAACAGCGTTATACGCTATACCACTAGTGAGAAGTTTAGTTAAATTATCAGTTTGTGCTCCGAAGCCATATATCCCAGTTTTAGGCATTTGTAGATCAAGGGTATAATACGTTACATTTTGGTATCGTAAAGATAAACCATAACTGAAACTAATTAATGAGATAGCTATTAAAACTATTAGGCTAGCGTTTAGTAGTGTTTTTATACTTTTCAAACTTCCTATCAATAAAATTAAATATAGGAATAAGAGAGGAGTTACGTTAAAGCCTATTACTAGAAGTATTAGCGAAATTAAGGATACGTAAAGAATGTCTTTCCTTTTGTATTCGAGATAGTATAATAATAATCCTAATGAAAGAAAAAGTAAACCTACGAGCAGATATAATGGTGAAACGCTGGGTAATCCATGATAAAAAACTAGATATGGAATAAGCCAAAATGCGTTTAAGCCTAGCCCATATCCTATTAAGTTATATTTCTTATTTACTCCCGCAATTACTAAACTTGAAATAAACAGTGGTATAGATACAGCTGCAACTAAGGTTGAAATTGCATACATTATTTTTTTATTATAATATACTAGGAAAAGAGATAAAGGAAGGAAAGCATAAGGTAGGATAGATACTGAATAATTGACTACTGGATTAAAAATGTTGAATTGATAAAGCAAGGATAATAAGAGTGGATATCTAAGGTTTAGTTTCGAGAAAACAAAGTAGGATATAACTCCGGATAAGAATGTAAAAATTCCTAAAAAAACTTGTGCAGATAATAAACTATTTTTTACAATAATAAGCAAAATACGTATTACTAACCATCCTATAAGGATATGCTGCTCAGGATTGTATTCAAGTACCCAAGGAAGGTAAATGAAGGATGAATAAAAGGAGTTCTGAGAAAATAGGTAAATCAATGAAGAATCTTTAGGAAATCCTAGCATTATTCCTAGAAAAGAAGCAGGTATAAACGAGAAATAAATCATAAATTTTCTATAATTGATTTTACGACTTTCAGCAATAACTCCTATAACACCCATTAGGAGATAGTAATATGATAAATTAGATAAATTCATTACTAAAGAGGAATTTATTGAATACATTATCCCAGCTACTATTAGATAGATAATGCCAGACAGTATTATTGCCCTTACCTCCCCTATCTTTGCCAACAATATGATAAGTAATGCTAGTATTATCAATATGAAGTAAGAGTCACCTAAAAGTAAGCCTGGCACTAGGGAAAGAAGAATGGAATATATCCACTTGTTTTTCCCAAATAACGATATAATAAGAAAAAAGGCTACTATAATCACTTTCTCGATAGAAGTAAGTGTAGTAAATACTGCCAAAATTATCGAAACTATCAAAGTAGATATAAGTGAAAGCTGAGCCTCATATAGAATTGCTAAAGATGAGGAAAACATAATAAATGCTAAAAATGGAAAATAAAGTGGAAGTTCTAGCAAACCTATTATGTTAGTGATAGCTAAAACAATGCTAATCAGACGTTTATCCATATGGCTACACTTAACGTAAACATTAACACTATTAAATTTATGCCAAACTCAGACGGGTAAGTTATCTTCACCTATCTACGTGGTCCCTTATCATCATCATGTATATAGTTACCATGAAATTAAATAGTTTTTAGTCCACTTCCAGTCAACACTAGCACAGAATTTTCTGCTTTAAATTTTTTATATGCCGCATAAACTGTAGCTGAACTATATTCTACTAATATCCCCATCTTTGCTAGGTCTTTCCATGCTTCTATGATCTCTTCATCACTAACAACAATACACTCATTAATAGCTTTTATCATTTGATCCAATAAGAACGGTTTAGTAGAAACCAATGCATCAGCAATTGATGTAACTTTCTCAGGAGGATTGTAATTAATTTTCTTAAATTTAGCACATAAGGGCATTACTTGAGTTGTTTGTACTGCAATAATTTTAGGCATTTCATCAATAAATCCAGAGTTAAGTAAGTGGCTAAATCCCTTATGTACACCCAATAACAAGGTACCAGCTGAAACTGG